>NZ_JABDWD010000019.1:0-128343 GCF_019685115.1 Rhizobium sp. NZLR11
TGACGCGCATGAAGAACTTGCCGGTATCGAGATCGTCGAACTGCGAGCTGTCGATGATGTTGCAGCCCTTGTCGGCCAGATAACTCGAAATCGCCGCCACGATGCCGCGCGTCGACTTGCAGGATACGGTGAGTACGACGTTTTTCATGCTGTCTTTTCCTTCACGAGATCAGGTGCCGAGGATGCGATCACGCCGAGCTTGTCAGCCCGGCGTGTCGGCGGTCTTCGAAGACATCGGTCGGCCGCTCAGATGTCGAGCGTGCTGTCGCGTTCCCACTGGGTGAAATGCGAGCAGTAGGCATTCCATTCCCGATGCTTGAGCTTCAGGTAGGCGGAGGAAAATTCTGCCCCCATCGCCTGCTTCAGGCCCTCGTCGGCATCGTAGGCGCGTAGCGCATCGAGCAGGTTGAGGGGCAGGCGCGGCGCGTCCTTCACCAGATGCCCCTCGGCATACATGTCGATATCGTAGTGGCGGCCGGGGTCTGCCTGACTGCGGATGCCGTTAAGGCCGGCGGCGATGATGATCGCCTGCAGCAGGTAGGGATTAACAGCCCCGTCCGGCAGGCGCAGCTCGAAACGTCCCGGTCCCGGCACGCGCACCATGTGGGTGCGGTTGTTGCCGGTCCAGGTCACGGTGTTCGGCGACCAGGTGGCGCCCGATGTGGTGCGCGGCGCGTTGATGCGCTTGTAGGAATTGACCGTCGGATTGGTGACCGCGGCAAGCGCAGAGGCATGTTTCATGATGCCGCCGAGGAACGTCTTACCCTGAGCCGAGAGCCCAAAGGCCATTTCCTTGTCGGCGAAGGCGTTGACCTTGCCATCGATGTCCCAAACCGAGATGTGGGCGTGGCAGCCATTTCCGGTCAGGCCCTTGAAGGGCTTCGGCATGAAGGTGGCGCGAAGGCCATGCTTTTCGGCGACCGACTTGACCATGAACTTGAAGAAGGAGTGCTTGTCTGCGGTCTGAAGCGCGTCGTCATATTCCCAGTTCATCTCGAACTGGCCGTTGGCATCCTCGTGGTCGTTCTGATAGGGCTTCCAGCCGAGCTCGAGCATGTAGTCGCAGATCTCGGCGATCACATCGTAGCGACGCATCACTGCCTGCTGATCGTAGCAGGGCTTTTCGGCGGTATCGAACTGGTCCGAAATCACCGAACCATCCGCAGAGATCAGAAAGAACTCGGGCTCCACACCGGTTTTTACCCGCAGCCCTTCTTTCGCAGCCTCAGCAACCAGCCTTTTCAAGAGCACACGTGGTGCCTGTTCGACAGGCTGATCGTCCATCACGCAGTCGGCTGCGACCCATGCGACGTCTTTCTTCCATGGGAGCTGGATGACGGAGGACGCATCGGGAACCGCGAACAGGTCGGGATGGGCCGGCGTCAGATCGAGCCAGGTTGCAAAGCCCGCGAAGCCGGCGCCGTCTTTCTGCATATCGGCAATGGCTTGCGCCGGGACCAGCTTGGCGCGTTGGCCGCCGAACAGGTCGGTGTAGCTGATCATGAAATATTTGATGCCTTTTTCGGAGGCGTATTGCGAGAGGTCCAGTGTCACGTTTGTCCCCTTGTATTGATCTTAGACACTTGATGATGAAGCCGGTCGCATCCTCCCAAACGCGCCCGGCCGGTGTTTTTTAGAAACCGGTCTTGCCGGGGATCCAGTTGGTGCCGGCGAGCGGCACTTGCGCCATGGCCGATGCCTCGATCGTCAATGCAACGAGGTCTTCCGGCTCGAGGTTATGCAGGTGGTTCTTGCCGCAGGCACGCGCGATCGTCTGCGCCTCGAGCGTCATGACCTTGAGATAGTTGGCAAGGCGGCGACCGGCCGCAATCGGGTCGAGGCGTTTTGCGAGCTCCGGATCCTGGGTGGTGATGCCGGCCGGATCCTTCCCTTCATGCCAGTCGTCATAGGCGCCGGCCGTCGTGCCGAGCTTTTGATATTCCTCTTCCCAGTGCGGATCATTATCGCCGATGGCGACGAGTGCCGCCGTGCCGATGGCGACCGCGTCGGCGCCGAGCGCCAGCGCCTTGGCGACGTCGGCGCCGGAACGGATGCCGCCCGAAACGATCAGCTGCACCTTGCGATGCATGCCGAGATCCTGCAGCGCCTGGACGGCCGGACGAATACAGGCGAGTGTCGGCATGCCGACATTCTCGATGAAGACGTCCTGCGTCGCCGCCGTGCCGCCCTGCATACCGTCGAGCACGACGACGTCGGCACCCGCCTTCACGGCAAGGGCGGTGTCGTAATAGGGACGCGCGCCACCGACCTTGACGTAGATCGGCTTTTCCCAATCGGTGATTTCGCGCAGCTCCATGATCTTGATTTCCAGATCATCGGGGCCGGTCCAGTCGGGATGGCGGCAGGCCGAGCGCTGGTCGATGCCCTTCGGCAGGTTGCGCATATTGGCAACGCGGTCGGAGATCTTCTGGCCGAGCAACATGCCCCCGCCGCCGGGTTTGGCGCCCTGGCCGACTACGACTTCGATGGCATCGGCGCGGCGCAGGTCTTTCGGGTTCATACCGTAGCGGGAGGGCAGATATTGGTAGACCAGCGTCTGCGAATGGCCGCGTTCCTCATCGGTCATGCCACCGTCGCCTGTCGTGGTCGAGGTGCCGGCGATGGTCGCACCGCGACCGAGCGCTTCCTTGGCATTGCCGGACAGCGCGCCGAAGCTCATGCCCGCAATGGTGATCGGCGTCTTGAGCGTGATCGGCTTCTTAGCGAAACGTGAGCCGAGGACGACTGTCGTGTCGCACTTTTCCCGATAACCTTCGAGCGGATAGCGCGAGATCGAGGCGCCGAGAAACAGCAGATCGTCGAAATGCGGAACCTTGCGCTTGGTGCCGGCACCGCGAATGTCATAGATACCGGTCGCCGCCGCGCGGCGGATTTCTGCAAGCGTATAGTCATCGAACGTCGCGGACTTGCGTGGCGGGGTATAAGGATTGTGATAGCTCATGGGTGTCCCTCGCTTCAGTACGCGTCGGCGTTGTCGATGTTGAAATTGTAGAGCTTGCGAGCCGAGCCGTAGCGCTTGAACTCTTCGGGCCTGACGTCAGTCACGCCTGCTTTGTCGAGCAACTCGGCAAGCTTTTCCAGATGCTCCGGCCTCATCTCTTTCTCGATGCAGTCGGAGCCGAGGCTCTTGACCTCGCCGCGGACAAAAAGCTTGGCTTCGTAGAGCGAATCCCCCAGCGCATCGCCGGCGTCGCCGAGCACGACGAGATGGCCGGACTGTCCCATGAAGGCCGACATGTGGCCGATGCTGCCGTGAACGACGATGTCGATGCCCTTCATCGAAATGCCGCAGCGCGACGCCGCATTGCCCTTGATGACGAGCAGGCCGCCGCGGCCGGTGGCACCGGCATACTGGCTGGCGTCGCCCTCGATGACGACAGTGCCCGACATCATGTTTTCGGCAACGCCCGGACCGGCCGAGCCATGAACCGTGACCCTGCCGCCGTCATTCATGCCGGCGCAGTAATAGCCAACCGATCCCTTAACGGCGACCGTGACGGGGCTGTCGATACCAACGGCAACGGAATGACTGCCGCGCGGGTTGATGACTTCGAATTCAGTGTCGTTGGCACCCTTGGAAAGGGCGTGCAGCGCGCTGTTCAGTTCGCGAAGAGGGGTGTTGGAAAGATCGAATGTCGGCATTGCATCCTCGTTGGTCCGGGAGACGGTTTGAGCCGCTCCTGCATTCAGGCGCCCCTCAGGCGGCCTTGTCGTGATCCCAGAAGTAAACGGTGGCCGGCTCCGGCTCCCAGACACGGGCGTTCTCGATGCCGGGAAGGTTGACCAGCGCGCGGTATTCCGAGCCGAAGGCGACATACTGGTCGGTCTCGGCCATGACGGCGGGCTTGCAAGCGATCGGGTCGCGCACCACCCCGAAGCCGGACTTGGTGCCGACGACGAAGGTGAAGAAGCCGTCGAGATCATCGAGCGCGCCGGTCAATGCCTGGCCGAGATCCTTGCCTTTGGCCATTTCGGCCGTCAGATAGGCGGCGGCGACTTCGGAATCGTTCTGCGTCTCGAAGGTCATGCCTTCACGAACCAGTTCGCGGCGCAGGTTGTTGTGGTTGGACAGCGAGCCGTTGTGCACCAGGCACTGGTCGGCGCCGGTCGAGAACGGATGGGCGCCGAGCGTGGTGACCGCGGATTCCGTCGCCATGCGGGTATGGCCAATGCCGTGGGTGCCGCTCATGGCGCGGACATCGAACCGCTTCACGACATCTTTCGGAAGACCGATTTCCTTGTAAATCTCGACGCTTTCGCCCGATCCCATCAGACGGACCGTCGGGCGGATCTCTTCGAGCGCCTTGCGCACGGTTCCAAGCTTGGAGGCATCAAGCTCGATGACCGCATGTGTGCTCTTGATCGACACGTCGGCTTTGATGCCGGCCTTCGCAAGGTCACCGGCGAGGCCTTCGAAGTCCACGCTGGGATTGGCGGACTGGATGGTAATTTTCGCTTTTCCCTCGGTGGAGCCGCCATAGATTGCGATGCCGGCTGAGTCCGGTCCGCGATCCGTCATGGTGATCAGCATATCCGAGAGCAGATTTCCCAGCTGAGGTTCAAGGCTCTTGTCCTTGAGGAACAATCCAACAATGCCGCACATAGCGTGTGCCTCCGTTCATGGTGAGAAAGGACTAGCAGGACTATTTGTCGACTTCAACTAGGAAGAATAAATTTTTCTTTTAAGGCAAGTCAGCTTCTGGAGTTCTGCTGTGGATAGCTGATGATCGAGAGGTATTTGCTCGGCAGTTCCACCAGTTGTTCCGGCCCATGCGGCGCATCGGCATCGAAGAACAGGCTGTCGCCCGGCTGCATCTGGAAAAGCTGATCGCCATGGCGGTAGATGACCTCGCCTTCGAGCATGTAGAGAAATTCCATGCCCTCGTGCTGGAAGGTTGGGAAGGTGTCGGAATCGGCCGTCAGGGTGATGAGATAGGGTTCGACGATGACGCCGCTGGTATTATTGTCGATATGGCCGAGCAGATTATATTGATGGCCGGCGCGCGTGCCGCGCCGTTCGAGCTCGATGCCCTGCCCCGCCTTGACGAAGACGGCATTGCGCGGTTCCTCAAAGCGGCGGAAAAAGGCGGTCATCGGCACGCCCAGCGCCCGCGACAGCGATTGCAGCGTCGTCAGCGACGGCGAGATGTTGCCGTTCTCGATCTTCGACAGCATGCCGAGCGAAATGCCGGTCGCGGCCGCCAGATCGGTGACCGTGATGCCGAGTTTCTTGCGGTAGGCGCGCACCTCATGGCCGATCGCCATTTCGAGGTTGTTTTCCTTCGGCTCGCGAACAGCGTGTGGATCCTGGGAAAAGGGAGCGCGTTCGCTCTGCGCCTGTTCCAGTTGCTTCGCCGCTTCAAGCTTGGATTTCATGCTGCCGCCTTCGCGTTGTTAAGAGGCAACCCTATCGCCCTAGTGAAATTTTCTCAACCGTGAAGAAAACCTATTCGCGCCGCGCCTCACGCGGCGCGATGCCGTAGACTGTGCGGAACATCCGGGAAAAGTGGCTAAGACTGGAAAAGCCGGTGGCGACAGCGATCTCCGAGACGGAAAGCGGGCTCTGCTTCAGCAGGCGATGGGCATGCTGCAGCCTGATCCTATGATACTGATCGAGGAAGCTGGTCTTAAGATGGGCGGAAAAGAGCCGGTCGAGATGGCGGACGGTGACGCCGGCGATGCGCGCCATGGCGGCGCGGTCGAGCGGCATCTCGATCGTCTCCTCCATCCGTTCGAGAACGCTGAGCAGACCGGGATGGTGGACGCCGTAGCGTTCGGCGAGCGACGCGCGCTGGGGGGCGGCGGGCTCGTTGACCTCTGTGTGAAGATACCAGTCGCTGACGCGGCGGGCAAAATCCGGTCCCATGCGCTCGGCGATCAGCACATGCATCATGTCGAGCGGCGCGATACCGCCGCCGCAGGTGATCCGGTTGCCGTCGATCATGAAGCGCGCCTGGCGCGGCGACAGATCGGGAAAAGCCTCGAGAAGGGCGGCCGCATGTTCCCAGTGGATGGTAAAATCGCGGCCGGCCAGCAGTCCGGCCGCGGCCATCAGATAGGGCCCGCCCGAAATGCCGCCGATCCTCACACCTTCGCGCGATAACTGCCGCAGACAGGCAAGCACGCCGGGATAACGCCAGTCGCGCGGCAAGCCGCCGGCGCAGACGAAGGCCGTGCCGAGGCCGGAACCCCTGGCCGGAAGCGGTTCTGCGGGCACGCTGACGCCCGAGGAGGAGCGCGCCGGCTCCCCGTCCGGCGAAAAGATCGACAGGCGATAGATTTCGCGCCCGGCCAGAAGGTTTGCCGCCCGCAACGGCTCGGTCGCCGAGGCATAGGACATCAGCGCGAATCCGGGGATCAGGATGAAGCCGATCTCCTGGACATTTTTACTATCGGTGGAGGACATGTCTCTTTTCTAACCATTCATGTCCTTATTGCGCAAGTCGATCGTGCTCTTTCTGGCATCATGCAGCGGTTCTTATCGGATTGACCCATGCGCTATTCCGCTCTTTCGATCTTTCTCAACGGCCTTCGCGGCAACAAAAGCTGGGCGCCCGCGTGGCGCGATCCGGCGCCGAAGCCGCATTACGACGTCATCATCGTCGGCGGCGGCGGTCACGGCCTTGCCACCGCCTATTATCTTGCCAAGGAATTCGGCATCACCAATGTCGCCGTCCTTGAAAAGGGGTATCTCGGCTCCGGCAACGTCGGCAGGAACACGACGATCATTCGCTCGAACTACCTGCTGCCCGGCAACAATCCCTTCTACGAACTGTCGATGAAGCTGTGGGAAGGCTTGGAGCAGGACTTCAACTTCAACGCCATGGTCTCGCAGCGCGGCGTCCTCAACCTCTTCCATTCCGACGCGCAGCGGGATGCCTATACGCGCCGCGGCAACGCCATGCGGCTGCACGGCGTCGATGCCGAGCTTCTCGACCGACAGGCGGTGCGCAAAAAACTGCCCTTCCTCGATTTCGACAATGCCCGTTTCCCGCTGATGGGCGCTTTGTACCAACCGCGCGGCGGCACGGTACGCCACGATGCGGTCGCCTGGGGTTATGCGCGCGGCGCCGACAGCCGCGGCGTCGATATTATCACCCAGTGCGAGGTGACCGGCATCCGCAGCGAAAACGGTAAGGTTACCGGCGTCGAGACCAGCAGGGGCTTCATCGGCTGCGGCAAGTTGGCGCTGGCGGCGGCCGGCAATTCCACCGTCGTCGCCGACATGGCCGGCCTTCGCCTGCCGATCGAAAGCCATGTGCTGCAGGCCTTCGTCTCCGAAGGGCTGAAACCCTTCATAGACAATGTCGTCACCTTCGGCGCCGGCCATTTCTACGTCTCCCAGTCGGACAAGGGCGGGCTCGTCTTCGGCGGCGATATCGACGGTTATAATTCCTATGCCCAGCGCGGCAATCTGGCCTCGGTCGAGCATGTCGCCGAAGCCGGGCTGGCGATGATCCCTTCCCTGTCGCGGGTGCGTTACCTGCGCTCATGGGGCGGGGTGATGGACATGAGCATGGATGGCTCGCCGATCATCGACCGCACCCATATCGACAATCTCTATCTCAATGCCGGCTGGTGTTACGGCGGCTTCAAGGCGACGCCCGCCTCCGGCTTCTGCTACGCCCATCTGATCGCCCGCAACACGCCGCATCAGACGGCCCGCGCCTTCCGGCTCGACCGGTTCGCCCGCGGCTATCCGATCGACGAAAAGGGCGTCGGCGCCCAGCCCAATCTGCACTGAGGACATTTGACGATGGCAAGCCTGATTTCATGTCCCCATTGCGGCGCCCGGCCCAAGGAGGAATTCTCGATCCGCGGCGATGCCGGCCTTATCAGACCGGCGCCGGATGCCGGCGTGGAGGCCTGGTTCGACTATGTCTATCTGCGCGACAATCCGCGTGGCAGCCACAGCGAATACTGGCACCATTCCTCTGGATGCCGCCGCTGGCTGATCGTCGAACGTGATACCGTCACCCATGTGGTTCATGGCGTCAGGGATGCCGCGCTTTCGAAGCTTGGCGGGGACCTGGCATGACGAGCTTCCGTCTTTCCTCCGGCGGGCGCATCGACCGCGCCACGACACTCGGCTTCACTTTCGACGGCAAGGCGCTCGCAGGCCATCCGGGTGATACGCTCGCCTCGGCGCTGCTTGCCAACGGCATCCAACTCGTCGGCCGCAGTTTCAAATACCACCGCCCGCGCGGTATCCTGACAGCCGGGGCTGCCGAACCGAACGCGCTGGTCACGACAGGCAGCGGCGGCCGAACCGAGCCCAATACGCGCGCGACGATGATCGAGCTTCACCAGGGGCTGGCGGCCAAGAGCCAGAACCGCTGGCCCTCGCTCGGTTTCGATGTCGGCGCCGTCAACGGGCTGCTCTCGCCCTTCCTCAGCGCCGGCTTCTACTACAAGACCTTCATGTGGCCGGCGGCGCTGTGGGAAAAGCTCTACGAGCCGGTGATCCGCAAAGCGGCGGGCCTCGGCAGAGCCTCCTATGAGGCCGATCCCGATGCCTACGAGAAATGCTGGGCGCATTGCGATCTGCTGGTGATCGGCGCCGGTGCTGCCGGCCTTGCCGCGGCACTCACCGCCGGCCGCGCCGGCGCCCGCGTCATCCTCGCCGACGAAGGGCCCGAACTCGGCGGCAGCCTGCTTTCCGATAGCGGCACGATCGAGGGCAAGCCGGCAGACATGCTTCTCGGCGAGCTGCTGGCAGAGCTGGAAGGGCTTTCGAATGTGCGCCGCCTGCCGCGCATGACCGTGTTCGGCTGGTACGACGATAATGTTTTCGGCGCCGTCGAACGGGTGCAGAAGCATGTGGCGATGCCCGATCCGGACCGTCCGGTCGAACGCTTGTGGCGCATCGTCGCCCGCCAGGCGATCCTGGCGACAGGCGCCGAGGAGCGGCCCCTGGTCTTCGGCGGCAACGATATTCCCGGCGTGATGATGGCCGGCGCCATGCGCAGCTATCTCAACCGGCAGGCAGTGGCCCCAGGCAAAAGCACGGTAATCTTCACCACCGACGATTCTGGTTACCGCACCGCCGCCGACCTTGAAGCCGCCGGCCTTCAGGTCGCGGCGATCGTCGACAGCCGCGCCGATGCGGGCAAGGGCTGGCAGGGCCGCGCCGAGGTGCTGAAGGGCGCCCGGGTGATCGACGCGTTTGGTGGCCAGCGCCTCAACGGCGTCAGCGTCGAAACCGCAAACGGCACCCGCCGCATCGACGCCGATGCGCTTGCCATGTCGGGCGGCTGGAGCCCGATCATCCATCTTGCCTGCCATCGCGGCGGCAAGCCGCAATGGTCGGACGAGACCGCGGCGTTTCTGGCGCCGGCCGGACAGGACGGTCTTGCCGTTGCCGGCTCGGCTGCCGGTCTTGCCGAAACCGCGGCCTGCCTCGGTGATGGCGCCGCAAAGGCAGCTGCCGCGTTGAAGGCGATTGGCTTCACAGCGGCGGAACCGGCCTTTGCCGTAGCTTCCGAGACGGTTGCCCCGGCAAAGCCGCTCTGGTCGGTCAAGGGTTCGAAGGGCAAGGCTTTCGTCGATTATCAGAACGACGTGCATCTCAAGGATCTCGGCCTTGCCGTGCGCGAAGGCTACGGCCATGTCGAGCTCGCCAAGCGTTATACGACGAGCGGCATGGCGACCGACCAGGGCAAGCTTTCCCACATCAACGCCATCGGCATCCTGGCCGAGGCGCGCGGCGTGTCGCCGGCCGAGGTGGGAACGACAACCTTCCGGCCCTTCTATACGCCGGTCTCCTTCGGTGCTTTGACCGGGACATCGCGCGGCAAACATTTCCAGCCGGGGCGCAAATCGCCGCTGCATGGCTGGGCTGAGAAGAACGGCGCGGTCTTCGTCGAAACCGGCCTCTGGTACCGTTCCTCCTGGTTCCCGCGCGCCGGCGAAACGACATGGCGCGACAGCGTCGATCGCGAAGTGCTGAACATCCGGAGGAATGCCGGCCTCTGCGACGTCTCGACCCTCGGCAAGATCGAAATCTTCGGCCGCGATGCCGCGGCCTTCCTCGACCGCATCTATTGCAACGGCTTCGCCAAGCTTGCCGTCGGCAAGGCGCGTTATGGCATCATGCTACGCGAGGACGGCTTCATCTATGACGACGGCACCACCAGCCGCTTCAGCGACGAGCATTTCTTCATGACGACGACGACGGCGCTTGCCGCCGGCGTGCTCACCCATCTCGAATTTTGCGCCCAGACGCTATGGCCGGAACTCGACGTCTGCTTCGCCTCGTCGACCGATCAATGGGCGCAGATGGCCGTTGCCGGGCCGAAGTCGCGCGCCATCCTTTCGGAGATCGTCGACGAGGATCTATCGGATGCGGCCTTCCCGTTCATGAGCGCCCGAAAGGTTTCGCTGTTCGGCGGCCGCCTCGAAGGCCGGCTCTTCCGCATCTCCTTCTCGGGCGAACTCGCCTACGAGCTTGCGGTGCCGGCCGGTTACGGCGAGGACGTTGCCGACGCGATCATGGCGGCGGGCGAGAAACACGGCATCTGCGCCTATGGCACCGAAGCGCTCGGCGTTCTGCGCATCGAGAAAGGCCATGTCACCCATGCCGAGATCAACGGCACGGTCACACCAGGCGATCTTGGCTTCGGCCGCATGGTGTCATCGACCAAGCCGGATTTCATCGGCAAGGCGATGCTCGCCCGCGAAGGCCTGCAGGACCCGGAACGGCCGCGCCTCGTCGGCGTCAAGCCGCTCAATCCGGCAAGCGGCTTTCGCACCGGCTCGCATATCCTTGTCGAGGCTGATGCAGCGACGCTCGAAAACGACCAGGGCTACGTCACATCAAGCGCATTCTCGCCGACGCTCGGCCATACGATCGGCCTGGCTCTGGTCAGGCGCGGGCCGGAGCGCATCGGTGAAAAGGTGACGGTCTGGAACGGCCTGCGCAACGAATATACCGATGCGGTGCTCTGCCATCCTGTCTTCGTCGATCCTGAAAACGAGAAGCTCCATGCTTGATCTTCCTCAGCACAGACCGGTTCTCGCCGGGGCAGCATATGCCGGTATCTCAGCGGCAGACATCCGGCTGGAAGCCTTGCCGGAAGGCCATCTGCTACACGTACTGGGCACGATCGAGCCGGCGGCACTTGCCGCCGAACTGGTCAAAGCCGGCTTTGCAAACAGTTCGATCCGCAAGGCCGGCTTCCGGCAATGGTTCGTCGCCGGCGACGAGCCGCTTACGCCCGCCGGTCTCGATACTCTTACGGCAGCGCTTGCCGGAAAAGCCTTCGTCATGGACCAAAGCCACGGACGTGTCCGCATCGGCGTTTCCGGCCGGTCTTCGCGGCTGCTTCTTGCAAAGGGCACCGCCGTCGATCTCGATCCTGCCATCTTCCCGGAAGGTCGTTCGGCGATGGCGATGGTCGGTCATCTCTCGGTGCAGATCGCCCGCACCGGCGATGACAGCTTCGAGCTGACGGTTCTGCGCAGCTTCGCCGAAAGTCTCTGGGACGAACTCACCCATATGGCGGCGAGTGCCGAAAAGGATGGCGGCGTATAAGGGCCGTCCTTCCCGCCAATACCGAGCGCATTGCATCTCTCTCCAGATGTCCGCGCAGCCCTGACCGCCGGCAGATTGACATGGCAATACCGGGTTCTTATGTTACATGTAACGCGGCAATGGAGTTCGTCATGGCAACGCCGGTCAACGAAAGAGTTCAAAAGCGCCGCGAGGCTTTGCGGGCCGCTGGACTGCGTCCCGTGCAAATATGGGTTCCGGATACCCGTCGCCCTGGTTTTGCCGACGAATGCCATCGTCAGTCCGTTCAGACAGCTCTTGCCGATGCAGGCGATCGCGATTTGCAGGATTTCCTCGATGCCGCTCTCGCCGACATGGACCATGATGGTGAAGCGTGAGGCGCGGTGACATCGTAACCGTTGCCATCACCGGCGATTTCGGCAAACCGCGTCCGGCGCTCATCATCCAGGCGGATCAGTTTGACGCAACCGGCACGGTTACCGTGCTGCCGATTTCCGGCACCCTCATCGACGCGCCGCTCATTCGGCCGACAATCGAGCCGACAGCGCTCAGCGGTTTGCGCAAAGCCTCGCAGGTGAAGGTGGACAAAAGCATGTCGGTGAAACGGGAACGAATTGGGCCGATAATCGGTCGCCTGGAAGACGATGCTCTCTTGGCAGTCACAAGATCGCTCGCCGTGTTTTTGGGTATCGCCTAACCGTAAATCCTAACTCGCTTTCCACCAGGCGGCGTCCGCCGATGGACTTCAAGCCGTTTCCCGCGCGGCGGCACCTATCCATTCGGGGCGTTCTGCGCCTTGCAGCTCTTCGATCGCATCGGCGGCAAAGCTCGGCACGACACCGGTCCACAGCAATGCGCCGTCGGGATTGGAATGGCCGTCGCCCTCGAGCTTGTAGATGCTCTCGACGATATATTGGCCGTCATTGTTCAGGCCCTTGATCTCGGAAATCTCGATCACCCGGCGTCTCCCGGTGCGCTTGAAACGGGCGATCTGCACGACGACGTCGACCGCCGAGGCGATTTGGGCGCGCAGCGGCCGGAGCGGCATGTCGATATCCGACATCAGCGCCAGCGTCTCCAGCCGGTGCAGGGAGTCGTAGGGCGTGTTCGCGTGAACCGTCGAAAGGCTGCCGCTATGGCCTGATGTCATCGCCTGGATCATATCCAGCGCCTCGCCGCCGCGGCACTCGCCGACGATGACGCGGTCGGGCCGCATGCGCAGCGATGAGCGGAACAGGTCGCGGATGCTGGCGCCGCCGCGGCCGAAACGGTCGGGCTTGGTGACTTCGAGATAGACGACGTGTTCCTTGCGGATCTGCAATTCGGACGTGTCTTCGATGACGATGATGCGCTCGTGGTCGGCAAAGGCCTCCGACAGCGCGTTCAGCATCGTCGTTTTGCCGGTGCCGGTGCCGCCGGAAATGATGACGTTCTTCTGCAGCCCGACGGCCGCCTGCAGCAGCGATAGCGACCCCTCGGTCAGGCTGCCCTGGGTGACGAGGTCGCGGATGCTGCGATGTTCTTTCAAAAAGCGGCGAATGGAGATGCAGAGCCCGGTGCGGGACGCGGGCGGCTGAATCATCTGCACGCGCGAGCCATCCGGCAAACGCGCTTCGACGCTCGGCTCCTCCGGCGTCAGTCGCTTGCCGGAGAATTGCGCGATGCTGCGCGCAGCCGATTCCAGGTCCTCGCGGCTGGCAAAACGCGTATCGGCGCGTTCGAGCTTGCCGCGCCTTTCGACGAAGATGTTGGATGTCCCATTGATCAGGATTTCGGAAACGCTCGGATCATCGAGCAGGAAGCGGATCGGGCCCAAGAGCTTGTCCAGTGCCCGGGTCAGGACCTGGAAGGTCGCCTGTTCGGCGGCGTCGTCGGAAACGGCCTTCATCAGAGCGGCATCCCCACAAGAACCGTGCTCATGCCGAACAATGTCGCCATCATCTGGACCGCGGTCGGAAAGAACATCATCAGTGGAATGAGGACCAATGCAAGTATCAAGATGCTGCTCATCGTTTCCATCGTTTTCTCTCCGGATCGACTAGCGGATCATACCCGCCATTGCAGGAAAGCTTAATCCAGATCGTCAAGCAACGCCATGGCCGCGTCGCGCTGAGACAGCCCAGATGACCCCTGCAGGCGCCTTCTTCTATCACCTTGAAAGAATTGACCAATTATGGAGCAGTAGACAAGTCGCCACAAGATCGTCGCAGACTTCCCTTCTTGAGGTAAAACTGCTGCGTATTCAATCGGTTAGTTGCGAAATCCCGGCGTCAACTCCGTTTTCCCACGCCATGCCTCCAAGGCAATTGGAACCCTTCGTTTCGTTTGCTTGACGGAGGGCTGGCCTTGGGCGCACTCTTGGGTCTTAATGGTGTTGCTCAACAAGCGTTGGCCGCCGGGGAAGAAAAGCTGAAGCAGAACATATCATTGGAACGAGCAACGTGCTCGTTCGGATCGATACCGTATGCTTGGTAATCTTCTCTCAGGTCTTCGATCCGAAACAACCCTAGGAACGAGGAATACGCAGATGTTTGGAAAACTCAAGACACTCGCAATTGCACTTCACCAGGACGAGCGCGGCGACATGGCCCAGATCGTTCTCGCCGTCGCCCTGATCGTCATTCCGCTGATGCTGATCCTGCTCGCATTCGGCAAACAGATCGGCGAATGGTTCAACGAAAAGAACACGGCGCTCTCGGATGCCGAGAGAATTCCCGAGCCGGGTCAATAAGTGGGCCGGGATCATGGATACGACCTATGATCTGACCCTGATGCCTGCGGCGGCGGCTCTTGCCGTCGCCTGCGCCACGACCGCGGCGGTGCTCGATCACCGCCAGGGTCACATCCCGAACGCCGTGACCTATCCCTGCTTGCTTGCCGGCTTCATGCTGGCGGCAGTCAGCGGCGGTCTGGCCGGGATCGGCCTTGCCTTCGCCGGCCTCATTGCGGCCGGCATGATCTTCATCATCGCCTTCGCAGCCGGAAGCTGCGGCGGCGGCGATGTCAAGCTGATGGCGGCGCTCGGCGCCATTCTCGGCCTCTGGCCGGCCATCGACGTGACGCTTGCATCGCTGATGGTCGGCGGCGTGATCGCCGTCTTCTCGATGGCGCGGCGTGTTCAGTGGAGCGTGCTGGCCAGGACCGTCGGATTGTTCGCCCTGCTTCTGCCTGCCGGTTTCCGCGATGCCGCTTCGGTGCTGAAGCCACGCGAGACACATCATACCGTCCGCTTCGGCGTTGCTGCCGCTCTCGGACTTCTCTGGTGCCTTTTCATGCCTGATTTCACCCCTCTTTCACTCGTGAGGTAACGGCAATGCGCGCTGAACTCGAACGCCCCATCTTCGACGGTGCCTTCTGGAGTTCGATCCTGCACTCACGGACCTTCTGGATCCCTGAGGATCACGGCGCGCTCTTCGGGACCTTTGCGATTGCGATGATTTTGCTTGCCTCGATGCTGCTGCTGCCGCGGCTTTCCGCCCGCCGGCGCCGGATATCGGAGCTGCACGGCGATATCTCCGGCAGCACGACGATGATGGATTTCGTGCTCGTCACGCCGGTCTTCGTCTTCTTCATGTTCGTGGTGTTCCAATTCGCGATCCTGGCCAAAAACCACCTCTTCACCCATTATGCCGCTTATGCGGCGGCCCGCAGTGCCCGGGTCTATTTCTGCCCGGCCCTGCCGATCACCCTCCGGAGCTTCATCGACGCCAAGACCTGCGATGACGACGCTGCCCCGGGGAAGGCCGATCTTGCCGCCCGCCTGGCATTGATCCCGGCCGCCCCCTACGACCAGCTGAAATGTGTCGGCGCCTGTCAGCCGCCGGAAGAGGCGCTGAAAAGCCTTGCCGATGCCTCCGGCCTTTCGAAGAACTGGCGCGCAATGCGCAACCAGGCTCGCTACATGTTCGACCCGCAGAACGTCACGGTGACCGTCGACCGCGCGCCTATGGCGCTCTATGCCGCCATCAACCGCTCGCCGCATGTGCCGGTGACCGCCAGGGTCGAAGCGCGCTTCCTGCTGCTCGAATATGCCGGCTGGGTCTTTGCCCGCGGCCAGAGGAAAGACGGCCGCTACTACACGATCTCGACGGCGGAGGTGAACCTGCTATGACGCCGACCCTGATCAAACGCCTGCACCGCGACGAACGCGGCTTCCTGTCGCCGATCATCCTCTACATGACGATCGCGCTCGCCCTGATGATCGTATGGATCCTGAATACGGGACAGTTGATCTACGACAAGCAGCGCACCCAGGACACGGCAGACGCTGCCGCTATGGTCCATGCCGACTGGGAAGCGCGCTATCTCAACATCATGGCGATGAACAACGTCGCCTCCTCGCAGGCAACCGTGGTCATGGCGACCTCGGTCGCCTTCCAGCTCACCTCGGCGGAACTGGCGCTGCGCTCGGGCGTCATTCTGGCGAAACTCGCCGAATACTCTTTCACGGACGGCTTCGGACCGGCGTCGCTTCTGCCGCCGCTTCCGCCGATGCCCTATTGCCCCGGCTGGGAAAAGGTCCCGATCGTCGGCGGCATCATCTACGGCGCTTGCCTGGCTTTCCAGGGGTTCCGGGCGACGGAGGCCAGTCTTGCGATTGCATACACGGTAAAAGCACAGATCGATTATGATCCCTGGGGCCTGATCGTGAAGTCTAGCGACATCATCGACGCGATGAACGACCTCAACGACTACCTGGTCGAGAGCTTTCCGCAGCGGGTCGGCAATGAGGCCCTGCATCTGGTGCGCCTGAACAAGTCGGATCATGTCGTCTTCCATCCGCCGTGCGAATCCTGCGACCAGGCCGGAGAAGGTGCGGGCGGTAACCTGCCGGTCGATCGCGATGGCATCAATCCCGCCTCGGCCTATGCTGAAATGTGCCTTGCGATGAGCAGGGGTACGGAGGGACAGGACCCGTTTCTGATGCGTGGCGAGTATGCCAACCGCGGCTTCCCCAACGGCAAAGGCCCGCTGACCGCGGGCGGAGTCGACGGCAGCCATATTCGCGACTTTGTCAACCACAAGAGTGGCATCGACAATGCACTGGTGAACTTCTACATCTTTTACGAAGCCTTCGGCCCGGCCTACCTGAGCAAGGTGCCGTTCAAAGCGATTGTCGAACAATATGCCGGCGATCTGAGCTGGCTGGAAGAAGCAGCGCTCGATGTCAGCTTCTGGCTCGCAGACAAGGTCTTCGGTGTCGGGTTCGGCATCGTGAACCCCTTCCAGCTGCCGATCGACGTGCCGCCGCGCTATTCGGACTCACAGACAAAAGACGAGAACGATTTCACCCGCAAGTTCGACATGATCTGGAACCAGGTCTGCGGCCCGGCGGGTGGCGCGATCTCTGTGGCGGGTGTTGACCTGCCGGTCATCTCCTTCCCCAAGCCTTACTGGCTGAAGGGACGCATACCCTTCAACTTCACGCCGTTTGGCGGCGAACAACTCGACGACTACCAGACGCTGGCGATCGTTTCACGCGCCCCGCGCGCCAGGCTGCAGATCCGCATCTTCAAGGACAAGACACCATCCGCCTATGCGCTCGCGCAGAGCTGGGTTCACAACTATACGGCCTTCGATCTCTACACCCAGGACTGGCTCGCATCGCTTGCACCCGACACGCTCGCCGACGACACCGGCGAGGTTTCGAACACCATCAAGCAGAGCCCGGCCGCCGATAGTTTCACCGGCCTGACCCGCGTCTTCGACAAGGGAGGAGCCAATGCCTGGGCTGCCGTCAACACACACTGAGCATGTCGGCGGCGCGCCGGCCGGCGGCCTGCTGATGCGGCTGCATCGCGACAGGCGCGGCCTGGCCTCGATCGAATTCGTGCTCGCAGCACCGGTCATCCTGCTGATCGTGATCTTCATGATCCACGCAAACCGGATTTCCACCAAGAAGGTGGGAACCATGCTTGCCATGCGCAACGCCGCTTTCGCCGAGGCGAATGGGCTGGACTGTACGTCGGATTTCTCGAACGTCTTTCCAATCCCGTCCTTGCCGGCGTTGCCCGGAAGTGACGCCATGAGCTGCTCGCGCACCCCCTCGCATGAAGGCGACGGCGACCCTCAGCGCACCTTTGTCTGGGACGACGTCCAGAACACGCTGAAGAGCGACGGTCGCGATTTCGGCGATATGGTCGGCGACCTCGCCAATGAGAAGCCGCAGCTGGTCACCGCGACGGCCGACCGGGTCTACAAGTTCAGGGATTCCGACGACCTCGATACGATCAGGAGCATCCGCTGGAAGGATGCGTTCACGGTGGACGACGCAACGCTGTTTGCCTCGCACAACAACAATACGACGCGCCGAGGCTATGACCCGACACTGCGCCGGGAAATCCGCGATGTGGCCGACGATTCCGGCGATCTCTTCGACGGCGTCTTTCCGGGAGCGAAATAGGATGAGACAGGGAGCGCGCATCTCCATCCGTTTCGCCGGCCATCTCACTGGTTTGGCGCTCGTCATCGGGCTCGCTGCCATGGTCGTGGCCAAACCAGGCCATGCGGAGGTCTACAAGGATTTCCGGGCGACGCTGAATTCGATGCTGGCCGGCATTCTCGGCGCACCGGAACGTTCGCCGCGCGATCTCGTCATCAACGGCCAGCCGCTCGAATTCACGCCCTATCAGAGCGATCGCAGCATTTCCGATATCACCGACGAATGGCTGCGGGTGCTGGCCGTCAATACCCGGCCTGCCCTGCCGAAAAGCAACGACAGCCAAGAACTGACCGCGGTCATTGCCGCCAACATGCTGATCGTCCCGAAGACCAGCCGCATCCGAGACGATCTCGCCGTGGTGGTTCGGTTCTTCGACGGCGACGGCGAGGCAGCCCTCGATTATCTCAGACGGCAGGACCCGGCAAATCCCTCGGCGAGAGCACCGATCCCCGGCGTCTCGATCATGATCCGCCGGCCCGCCGATGCGCCGGTGACAGAGGTGCTGATGAGCCGCTTCGAGGACGTCGCTTCGTCCCTGCCGGCCTTCGCGGCTTCGGCCGATGTCAGCAAGCTGCCGCCGTCGCTGCGTCCGCCGGCCGGCGTCGAGGTGCTGAGCGATATCGGCGACCGCGACAAGGGCCACACGTCGCGCACGGTCGTGTCGAAAGGCCGGCTATCGGCCGTACGCTGGGCCGATGCGCGCGCCGAGCTGCTGGCCCGTGACGGCTTCACCATCGAGGCGCCGCCGGCTGAGCGCGGCGGGGTCACCGCCCTTTATGGCCGGCGCGGCAGCGTCGAGGCCAATGTTCTCTACACCAGCAGCAAGACCGACGGCCGGACCGTCGAGGTCATTCAAATCAGGCAACCCTTCCTCGAAGGAACAACACCATGAACTGGAAGCTCATCGCGGCTGTCATCGTCGGGCTCATCACCGGCGTTCTGCTCTACTTCTGGACCGAGAGCGTCAAGAACGAGCAGGTAGCCTATGCCTTCATGCGGCTCCAGCCCGACAGGAAGGTGACGCGAGGTCAAGCGATCACGCCCGACATGCTCGCCGAACCGGTCATGCTGCCGGAAAGCTTCGGGGCGCTCGCCAAGCTCGCGGTTCCCGCGGCCAGCGCTTACCAGGAATGGCTGAAGGACAGGACGGCCGCCGCCGACATTCCCGCCGGCTCGGTGCTTCTGTTCCAGTATTTCGACGATAATGACGGCGGACGCCTGACGACGATGATCGCGCCCGGCAAGCGGGCGCTCACCCTTCCCGTCAATGCGGCCGCAGCCGTCGGCCACTTCGTCGAGCCGGGCAGCTATGTCGATATCCTCGGCACGGTCGATGAACCGGTCGAACCCGTCGCACCTGCCGCTGCAGCCCAGCCGGGAACCCCCGGCCAGGCGCCTGCCGCGCCCGGACAAGCCCCGACTGTGGCCGGACAGCCGCAGGCTCCGGCCCAGCCGCAGTCGCCGGCCGAGCAGATGCTGAAGAACTATCTCAACCAATATCCAGGGGCCGACGAGAATGACGTCAACGCCTACCGCAAACAGGCGCAAGACTATAAACTCGGCATGAGCTCGCGCACCCGCGTCGTCACCCGCACCTTCCTGCAGAATGTCAAAGTGCTGGCCGTCGGCGCGGCGACGACGGCGGAAGGTGCCATTACCAAGGCCAACAGCACGTACAATAACGTGACCGTCGAAGTCACACCGTCGGAAGCCGAAATGCTGATTTTTGCCATGGGCCAGTCGAACGGCAGTCTGAACCTCGTGCTGCGCAATCCCGCCGACAATACCGTCGAGGAACTGCCGAGCATCAACTGGACGCGTATGTGACCGTCGCGGAGGAGTGAGCCATGCTGTTGAAGATTTCCTATGAGGATGGCAGCGGCCGGGAGGTGATCCCGCTTTCTTCGAATGAGACCTATTTCGTCGGCGAAAGCAGCACGCTGACGCTGCCGGCCGGCGCCGGGGTCGTGCGGCTGCGCGGCAGCCACGTCTCTTCGCCGCAATTCGTGCTGCGCAAGTCCGGTCAGGGCTGGTCGGTGCAGCATCACGGCCGCAATCCGACGCGTGTCGACGACCAGCCGCTTCGGGCCGGCACGCCGGTTGCGATCTCGGCCGGCATGTCGATCTGGGTGCCGAACGTCACGATCGAACTCGTCGAGCCGACCGCGGCCGCCGAAGTCGTGACGCAGTTTCCGGACCAGGAGCGGGTGCTGGCGCTGCAGATGGAAGTCCATGAGCGATTGCTAAAAGACACGCAATATGACCGGCTGGTGAAATCCTCCGATTTCGGCCGCGAGGACACGCGAAACCGCATCCGCGAACGGCTCGACATGTTCATCAAGGAGGCGCTCGACAGTGCGCCGCAGGATCTGGTCATCCTCGTCATCAAGAACGCCGTCTATCGGTGGCTGGCAAAACGCATTGCCCGCACCGGGCGGCGCGATGCTTCGTCGAATGCCGCAAGCCTATCGCGCGAGGAGCAGGACAATCGCCGGCTGTTCGACGTCGGCAAGGCGCTGATCTCGGCGCTGCAGCTGAAGCTGAATTTCGAATCCACCCGCGCCGACTTCGCCCAGCTCGACACGCGGTTCAGCGCCGCCTTCCAGTCCCGCCAGGCCCTCTTCAACGCCGGCGACCGCTACGAGATCGCCCATATGCATCTGCGCTCCAATATCGAGGAGCTGATGTACCGCTGGGGGACGATCTCGGAGCTGATGGATCTCGACGTCATCTCGGAAATCATGGTGACGCGTTATGACGAGATCTATGTCGAAAAATTCGGCCTGCTGGAACGGTATCCCTTCGCCTTTGCCAATGAGCGGCAGTTGATGAAGGTGATCGAGCGCATCGCCGTCGATTCCAACCGCTCGATCAACGAGAGCGAGGCGATGGCCGACTTCCGCATGCCGGATGGATCGCGCGTCAACGCCGTGATCCCGCCGCTGGCGGTCAAGGGCGCCTGCCTGACCATCCGCAAGTTCGGCGGCAAGTCGCGTCTCGATATCAGCAAGCTGGTTACCGCCGGCGCGCTCAGCGAGCCGATGCGCGCCTTTCTTGAGGCGGCCGTCCGCTCGCGCAAGAACATCGTCGTCTCCGGCGGCACCGGCTCCGGCAAGACGACGCTGTTGAACAGCCTGTCGCAGTTCATCCCGATCGGCGAACGCGTCGTTGCCGTCGAGGACACGTCGGAACTGCAGCTCGACGGCATCCATGTGGTCTATCTGCAATCGCGGCCGAAGACGGCGGAATCCGAAACCAGCGTTACCATCCGCGACCTGGTGCGCAACGCGCTGCGCATGCGCCCCGACCGCATCATCGTCGGCGAGTGCCGGGGTGCCGAGGCGATCGACATGCTGCAGGCGATGAACACCGGCCATGCCGGCTCGATGACGACGGCGCATGCCAATACGCCGCAGGACATGATGACCCGGCTTGAGGTGATGGTGCTGCAGGGTCAGAGCTCGCTGCCGGTCATGGCGATCCGCCAGCAGATCGTCGCCGCCGTCGAACTCGTCGTCCAGCTCAACCGTCTGGCGAATGGCCGGCGTGCGGTGACCGAGATTTCCGAGGTGATCGGCATCGATCCGGATACCGGTCTGGTCATCGTCGAGCCGATCTTCCATCTGGTCGGCCGCGCCGGCGGCCAGGCGGTGCATGCCTTTACAGGCTACCTGCCGAGCTTCGTCGCCGAACTCGTCGAGTTCGGGGAAGACGGCGAAATCGAAAAACTCGATATGTTCGTTTAGAGCGGTTCAGGTTTTGCGGAAGCGCAGAACCGCTCTAAGCTTTTGTTTTTACGCAATTCCCGGCAAAAGGGCTTTGCGGTTTGCCTGGGAAAACCGCTTCGCACTTTTCCTGGAATTGCTCTGAGGGGGAAGCAATGTATATCAGCATTCTGCAGATTTTTACGGTCGCCCTTGGCGCGGTGACGGCGGGGCTGCTCGTCTGGGGCGCGCCGGTGCACTGGCCGGCGCCGCTGCTGCGCGCCACCGAACGTGATATTGCGCTGGCCAGCGAGGCAGCACAGGTCTTTGGGCGTGATGCCGTTCCGCCGTATACGATGATCCTTGCCTACGCCATCACGGCGATCGTCGTCTTCATCGTCGTCTCGCTGATCTTCGGGCCGATCTTCGGCATCGTCGTTGCCATCCCGGTCGCCTTGTTCCTGCCTAAGGCGGTGATCCGCCACTTCCTGCACCGGCGCTGGCTGCAGATCGAATCGCAGCTTCCCTATGCCGTCGACCAGATCGTCTCGGCGGTGCGCACCGGCAAGCCGCTCGCCGTGGCCGTCAATGCGGTGGCCGATACCGGCCAGATGCCGGCCTCGCGCGAATTCGAGCGCATCGCCCGCGAACAGAAGCTCGGCATCGGCCTGGTCGAGGCGCTCGACCGCCACGCCCGCACCGTGCCGAGCCTGCACTTCAAGATGGTCGATGCGGCCCTCGGTCTGTTTGCCCGCCAAGGCGGCGATATTTCCGAGCCGCTGACCGAAATGTCGAAATCCTTCAAGGAAATATGGAAGCTCGATCAGAAGATCACCACCTCGTCGTCGCAGGCGCGCATGAATTTCCGCGTCGTCAACGGCGGCGCGCTGTTCATGATCCTGATGATCTTCTTCGGGCAGCCTGAATTGATCGACAAGGTGTTCGGCAACGCCATCGGCATCGTCATCGCGATCGTCGGCGCCATTCTCTATGCCACCGGCTTCTTCTGGATGCGCTCGATGATGAAGGTGTCGGTCTGATGTCTCAAATTCCTCTCGCCCCGATTGCGGTGGTTTTTGCCGGCATTACCGCGGCCCTCTTCGTCTGGTGGATCGGCGATCTGCTCGGCAGCATCCAGGTGGTGCGCCGATCCCGCGGCGGCGATGGCCCGCCGCCGAATATCGTCGACAGCATCGGCATGCGCACGCCGGTCGAATTCGTGCTGCTGCACTTCGAGCCGCTGCTGGAAGATTACGGCGTCAAGCTCGAGCAGAAGCTGATCTATGGCGGCCGGCCGTTCGGCGGCGTCACCGGGCGGGAATATATCGCGCTTCTCGTTGTCCTCAGCCTCTTCGGCTTCGTCCTGCTCGGCGTGCTGTTCGGCATTGCCAGCGGCAGCATCATCGGCGGCCTGGTCGCCGGTCTGATCCTCGGGCTGATCCCCGCCATCTATTTCTGGGTGGTCGCCGACGACAAGATGCAGGATCGCAAGGAACGCATTTCGCGCGAATTTCCCTATTTCCTCGATCTCGTCGTCATGACGCAGCAGGCGCAGGCGACCCTGCCGGAAAGCCTGCGGCTTTATGCCGAGGCGGCACCCGGCACGGTGATGAGCGAAGAGATCGATCAGACGCTGAAGGACGTGGCGCTCGGCACCGGCATGGTCGAGGCGCTGCAGCGCCTGGAGCGGCGCATGACTGCCGAGGAGGTCATCCGCGTCATCCGTGCGGTGATCCAGGGCGAGGTCGAGGGCAGCAACCGCGTCGAGCTTCTGCGCGAACATGCGCGCGACCTGCGCTTCCGCCGCTGGGAAAAGGCCGACAGGGCCAGTGAAAAGCTGAAAGCCAAGATCGTCATGCCGGCGATGATGATCGTCGTGTCGATCCTGCTTCTGGTGCTGGCGCCGGCAATTGTCGAGATGATGTCGAGTGGGATGTTCTGATCATGGCCTTTTCCTTCTTTCGCGGAAACAAACCCAGCCTTCTGCAGACCGGACCCGGCGGCCAGAGCCGCAGCCATGTGCTCGACCGGCCTGAGATGTCGATCGGCCGGGCTTCGAATGCCGATATCGTCGTCGACGATCCGTTTCTGGCGCCGATCCATGCGCGCATCGAAAAACAGAACGACGGCGGCTTCATCATTCGCCGCATGGGGCTGAACCCGATTATGCTGCGCGGCGAAGCCCTCTTGCAGACTGCCTCGCTGAAGACAGGCGACAGCTTCCGCCTCGGCAAGGATGTCGAATTCCAGTTTCTGGAGAAGGCGCCGGCCAAGGAGGCGCCGAAGAAGGAGGCATCCAAGACTGGTGACGACAAGCCGAAGAAGCCGCTGCTCAAGCAGCCGGCTTTCCTCGCCGGCATGGGTGTCGTCTATCTCGCCATCGTCGGCATCATCGGCTACGTGATCCTGTCCGATAGCGGCAGCACCGAGGGCGGACCGACCGCCGAGCGTATCAACGCCGAGGCCGCCCGCATCCCGACCTGCATCAAGAACGCCCGGCGCATGCGCCAGGTCTCCGAACCAAGCTTCAACGGCGCCGTCGGCGGCCGTGTCGGCCGCGATGGCGATGCAACCTATGCTGCCCTTTCGCTGGCGGCCGAACCGTCGGACGACGCGGCGCTGGCAAAGGCCGCCGAGCCGATCGTCGAGGCCTACAAACGCACCGCAATTGCCGCCCTTGCCTCGGAAACCCGCGGCAACAAAACGCTGGCGCTGAGCCTCTACCAGCAGACCTATGATCTCGTGCCCGACATTAACTGCTCGGCGGCGCGTTTTGCGCTGCAGCGGCGAGCGGCCGTGAAGCCGCCTGCCAAGCGTTGATCGCAGGTCCGGAATTGCGTGAAAACAAAGAGATAGAACGCGAAACCGCTACGCATTTTTGCTGGAATTGCTCTTTGTTCGGGACGTTGGACGTAAGAGAGTTCAGGCTGACGCGACGAGGTCGGAAGCGAAGGCGCGATAGCTATGGAGCGGGCGTCCCAGCAGTTGAGTGAGACGCTCGACATCGCCCGCTTCCGGCACCATGCCGTCGCTGACATAGCGTTCGGCCATCAGCCTCATCTCGTAGGCCATCCATTTCGGCATGAAGGTGGCGAGATTCTGCTCGAACGCCGTGGGGTCGTCGCCGCCATAGATGACCGGGCGACCCAGGACCTCCGACCAGATGGCGGCGAGGTCCGAGCCGGTCAGCGTATTCGGGCCAACCAGGTTGATGGTCTCGACCGGCAGCTTGCCGGGTGCTCGATCCCGCCGGATCAGCTCGATCGCCGCGACCTCGGCGATGTCTCGGGTGTCGACCATGGCCACCCCCTTGCTGCCAATCGGCATCGGATAGACGCCATGATTGAAGATGACGTCTTTGATCATGAGCTCATTGTCGATGAAGTAGGCCGGACGCAAGATAGTGGCGCTAAAACCCATCGCTTCGATCATCCGTTCGGCACCCGACTTCACCGCGAAGTGGGGCACGTTCACGAACCGCTCGCTATGGATGACGGACAGGTAGACGACACGCTCGACGCCTGACTCGCGCGCAATGTTGAGAGCGATGAGCGCTTGCGTAAATTCGTCGCCCGCCACCGCGTTCAGAAGGAAAAGCGTTCTGATGCCGTCGAAGGCGGCGCGCAATGCGTCGATGTCGAGCATGTCGCCCTGCACGACCTCCACGTCGGCCGGGAGGTTGGCCTTTGAGGGATCGCGGACGAGAACGCGAACCGAGGCTTTGCGCTTGAGAAGTTGGCTGACAACCTGGCGGCCCACGCGGCCGGTTGCGCCTGTAACAAGGATAGTCATGTGATTTCTCCGGGGTAGTCATTGTTGACAACCCGAATATGGATGGCTCACAGATGATCCAATAGACGCTGAATCTGGACGCCGCGTCTCATGGATGGAACAGATGGATTTGCTTGCCCTCGCCGATTTCGTCACCGTCGCCCGCCACGGCGGCTTCGGCCGCGCCGCACGCGCTGCCGGCCGTCCCAAAGCCACGCTCTCGCGCCGGGTAGCGGAACTCGAAGCCAGCCTCGGGCTCCGGCTATTCGAGCGCGGTGCGCGTATGCTCAAGCTGACGGAGGAGGGGCGAGCGCTTCATGAGAGGGCTGGCGCGCTGCTGACGGAACTCGACGAAACGGCCGCAGCCATCGCATTCGGCGGCAACAGCCCGCGGGGCAGGTTGCGGATCAGTGCACCATTGCTGTTTTCCCAGACGGCGATGGGCAAACTGGCCGCGGGATTCGCCCTTAGATATCCGGAGGTCCGCCTGGAGATCACGACAGAGGACCGTGCCGTCGACATGGTGGAGGAAGGATACGACGTGGTGATCCGTGTCAATCCAGACCCGGATGAGAGCCTTGTCGGACGGGTTTTCCTGCGTGATGGACTGGTGATTGTAGCAAGCCCGAGCGTTCCGCACCCGGCGAAGGGGGCAGTGGTGCCCGTGGTCGTCCGCGGCTCGCTGGATCAAGGCGGGTCCTGGACGATGATGACGCCGACCGGGCAATCCAAGATTGTCGTTGATCCAGTTCTTTGCCTATCTTCGCTGACCATGGTCCGAGATGCCGTCCGGATGGGCATCGGCGCGGCGCGTCTTCCTGTATCCCTGGTCAGCCGTGATCTTGCTGCCGGCACACTGGTCCGTTGGGGAGATGTCGATGGGCCTGAAACGCGGCTCTGGGCTCTCTATCCATCGCGACGGCTACTCAGCGCGCGTGTGTCCGCCTTCCTCGACTATTTGAAAGTGGCCTTTCCCATGGGTACGGCGGAAGAGCTGGCAGCCTATGTCGAGGGATAGGTTCTGATCTCTCGAAGCGACCGAGTGCATGAAAAGGTTAGCTCTCTCTTGTGTGTGAGCAACATCATGACCATCGACCGCCCGAACGAGACATCGCACCCTTCGCGTCTCGTTGAAGGGGATGACGAGCCGATAGACGACGCGCTTTCGCAACGCCTCGGTCAGGATTGTCGTCATCCCCGCTCGGATCAGCCTGCAGCGTTCGGCACCGGCGTGTTGAGCAGTTGCTGTTCCCACAGGAATGCGATCCCGCTACCGCCGGCATGCTGGGTAATCACCTCGGTCAAGGCGGCGGCCTGGTCGGTCCGGGCCCAGTCGCGCTGCCATTCGGACGCCAGTGCCATCCACGTCATCATGTTTGCGCCAGCCGCGATCATGCGCTGGATGGCGACCTCATGGGCTTCGACCGATACAGCGCCGGACGCGTCGGTGATGACAGTCACATCCCAGCCTTCGCCGAGGGCCTGGATCGTCGGCATCGCGACGCAGACCTCGGTCCACAGACCGGCAATGATCAGCTGCTTGCGGCCGGTCGCCTTGACCGCGTCCACCACTTTGCGATCCTCCCAGGTATTGATGAACGTCCGGTCGATCACCTCCTGACCAGGAAACACATCCGTGATCTGGGGGAAGAGGAGACCGCCTCGCGCGGCGATCACCGTGGTCAGGATTGTCGGAACACCGAAGGCCTTGGCGGCCTTCGCCAGCCCCGTCGTATTGTTGATCACCATCTGCGGCTCGTGGCTGTTCACATTCGCGAGCTGGTAAGGCTGGTGATCGATCAGAACGAGGACCGAATCCTCGGGACGAAGAAGCGAAGCAAGGCCATTGCGAAAAGTCATGAATACATCCTCTGCTGCCGTTGTGTGGGAGGTTGGTATGCCGGGTGACACGCGCCAGCAGCGGCGCTGCCTCCGAAACGGACACTGTCATTCCCATTTGCGATACGGTAGTGCTCTCTCGTGCCAAGCTGTGTTGCGAAATGGGGAACGCCGAAGTGGATATTGAAGAGCTCAGGACATTCGTGGAAGTTGCGGATGCGGGTGGCGTTACATCAGCCGCGCGCCGGCTCGGCATCTCCAAGTCAATCGTCAGCCGGCGGCTCGTCCGGCTTGAAGCGGATCTCGGCGTCCAGCTTCTTGCACGAACCACCCGCGGCGCGGCGCTCACCGAGGCCGGGATCACGTTTCGGGACTATGCGGCCAGGGTCTGCGCCGAGATCGACGCGGCCAGGGAGACGATCCTGCCCGCCGGTGACCTTTGCGGCCGCCTGAGAGTTGCACTGCCGCTTTCCTTCGGCCCGACCCACTTCGCGCCCGTGCTCGCGGACATGGCGCGACGCCACCCCCAGCTTCACATCGACACCTCCTACAGCGATCGCTTCGTCGATCTCATTGCAGAGGGTTTCGATTGTGCGATCCGGGTTGGTTTCCTTCCGGACTCCAACCTGATCGCAAAGCGCGTCGGACCGATTTATGGCAAGCTCGTCGCGAGCCCGGACTATATCAAAGGCAATGGTTCACCTGCGAGGCCGGAGGACCTCGCCGCCCATCAGGCCCTCATGCAGGGAACGGAAACCTGGCAATTCATGGATGGCGACAGGATCGTCACGGTTCATCCGCGGGGGCGATTCAAGGCGGACAACGCCACGGCACTTGCCGCCGCCGCATTGGCAGGGCTCGGCATCGCCTGGATCCCCGACGGCATCACCCATCAATACGTGGCCTCCGGCGCGCTGGTTCCGGTCATGACACGCTATCCTCCGCCTCCGGCAGGCATCTACGTCATCCGCCCGCCGGGCCAGCATCCCGCCCGCAAGGTACGGGTCCTCTCCGAAATGCTGATCGAGTGTTTCGAACAGGCCCCGCAGCCAGCGGGCTTCGATCGCTAACCCCCGAAGGGCGCGGAGGCCGGGCACGGTCTCATCCGATGTCAGGGCTTGGCGAGGTTCGCCAGCGCCTCGGGCGAGTATGCGCGCAGCGATCCCTCAATGACCGCTTGTGTGACGGGTTTCGGATGCTGCCGGCCCGAAGCAGACCTGACGCGTGCCAAAGGGACGCTCCTCAGAATGCGTGGAATTTCTGGCATCCGCCCGCCGACCCTGCCATAAATTGATTTCATCGAGGGAGGCACCATGATGCAGAAGAAAGCGCCGGACTTCAGCCTTGAGGGCAAGGTGACTTTGGTGACGGGAGCGAGCCGTGGCATCGGTCGAGCTTGCGCGCTTGCCTGTGCCGCAGCAGGCTCCGATATTGTTTTGGGGGTCCGCGATGTCGCAGCGTCGGCAGGCCTGGTGGCCGAACTCGAGGGGACGGGACGAAAAGTCATCACTGTTGAACTGGACATTCCCAACAAGGCCCATATCGCACAAGCCGTCGATGCAGCGCTTGCTACATTCGGTCGGGTCGACGTGCTCATCAACAATGTCGGCGTGGCTCCCGGCAATCTCGCGGAACTCGTCGAGGAGAAGGACCTTGACGAGATCCTCGATGTCAACATTAAGGGCACCTTTCTGATGACGCAGGCAGTGGGGCGTCACATGATCAAGCGCAATGGGGGCCGGATCATCAACATCAGCTCACAGGCCGGCACCGTGGCGCTGCGCGGCGAGGCAATCTATTGCATGAGCAAGGCGGCAATCAATCACCTCACGCGCTGCCTTGCAGCCGAATGGGCAGCCTATAATGTCACCGTGAACACCGTATCGCCGACGTTCATCCACACGGATGGTACAGCACCTTTTCTATCCGATGCCGACAATCGCAAAGCGACGCTCGGTCACATTCCACTCGGCCGGATCGGTGAAACCGATGATGTGGTGGGTGCCGTCGTCTTCCTGGCATCGCCGGCTTCGAGCCTGATCACCGGTGCCAACCTGCTGGTGGACGGTGGATGGTCCGTCGCATGAGGCCGAGGCTGCTGCACGCCTCGGACAATCTGACATAGAGGTGGCTCATCGCGTCCCGCTGGCCATGCTGACTAGGCTCCGGCTGGTACAAGAATCATCGATCGAACTTTTTCGAGTGGATGAAAAGCCGTTCGTCCACCCCATGAGATGAAGACGCCAGTCCTACCCTGAAAAGCCAGGGCGTTTGTGTAATAGCAGTCGTTGGTCAGGATGTCGTAGCGGGCCGTCGCGTAGCGAAATGCGAAGAATGTGCTGCCATAACCCACACCGATCGACATGATGATGCCGAGCGGCAAGGCGAGCAGCGGTAACCTGCGCTGCCGGACATCCGCCAGCCAGAGGCCCGCTGCCGCGAGAATACCTGGGATGACCGACATGGCGATGAAGACGAGGTCAGGTGAAGCGGGTGCTCCGAAGTCGTCGTCTACGTAAAGCGCCCGGCCAAACTCCATCACCACAGGCATGAAGCGCGCAAAGGCGATTGACAGGATCAGAACACAGATAATGCGAACACGCACGGGTCCGCTCCCAAGCTAAACCGACCTTCGACAATTGCGGCAATCATACGATCAACTGGCTCCGCTGCCATGGGCTTGCACGCCTGAGTTAATTTCGAAGTTAATAATCCATCTATCGGGTTGTGGGGCTGTTAGGCGATATCCCGAAACTTAGCGACATCTCGCGCCGGCCAGCGCCGGTTGGAAGAAGGCGGATCGCCGAACTCTATCGCATGCCTAAACTCCTTCAGCGATAAGTTGTCTTTTAAGGAGTGTGCCTTACTGTCCTCGTATCGGAGGAGTGGATCATGACGATGATAGTTTCGGCTCTTATCGGGGTGGCATTAGGCATCGCCTTATTGGCAGCGGTTTTTCTCTTTGCTTTTCGTCGCAAGGTCACCAACAAGTCGACCACGAAATCGGCCGATAACTACGACGTGTTTGATAAGGACCCGAGCTTCTACAGCTCCTATGACGTATCCGATAAATAAACCGGGCGACTCCACGTGGCCTATTTTCGCGCCATTCTACTTCAAGAACAATTCAAGCAAAGTGGGACTGGAACACCGGTTACTGTAGACTGCGAGCGCGAGCTTATACGCGTCCGCTAAGTAGCGACCGTTGGCGTCCCGAGTGTCGCTAGCCAAACCGTTCCACCAGGAAATCGATCACCGTCCGCAACATCGCTGTCGGCCGGCGGTTCGGCGGATAGACGAGGGACATCGGAACGGGCTTGTAGGACCATTCCGGCAGCACCTGCTCAAGCCGTCCTTCGACGATATCAGCGGCGAGCAGCAGTTCCGGCTGAAGCACAATTCCCGCGCCGCTGAGCGCTGCCATGCGAAGTGCTGCCCCCTGGTTGGTGGAGAATTTTCCGGAAATCAACACGTCACGCATTTCGCCTCCCGGCCCGACCAGGTGCCAGCGATCCTGCATGCGCCAATAGGAGTGGCCGAGGCAGAGATGGTTCGTCAGAGCCTCAGGCGAGGCCGGCCGGCCATGGCGGGCGAGATAATCCGGCGCGGCAGCGAGAATCCGCCGGTAGGGCGTGAGCGGGCGGGCGACCAGGCTGTCGTCGGATAACGGTCCGATGTGGATGCCGAGCTCGAACCCCTCGCCGACGAGGTCATGGACATTGTTGTCGAGCGACAGCTCGATGCTGACGTCGGGATAGGCGTTCTGGTAATCGATCAGCGCCGGCACCAGGATCTGCGTCCCAAAGCTGACCGGTGCCACCAACCGAAGCCGGCCGCGCGGCGCCGATTGCAGCTCGCTCGCCGAAGCCTCGGCCAGCGCCACTTCGGAAAGCGCGCGTTTGCAGCGCTCGTAATAGAGCTGGCCAACCTCTGTGAGCTGATGGCGTCGGGTGGTGCGATGGATCAGCTTCGCCCCGAGCCGGGTCTCGATGGTCTTGATGTGCTTGGCGACCATGGCAGGCGACACTTGCGCGATCTCCGCGGCGGCCGCGAAACTGCCGTTGTCGATGACCCTGACAAACATCGCCATGCCGGCCAGCTTGTCCATGATTGCCTACCTGTTGGTTTCGAATGACGATACCGGCAGCTTATTTATCAACCTCAGCATTTGCAAGATAGTGGTCACGCCCGAGCCAAGGCGACTGATATAACCAACATGACCAAGGAGAAAACATGCCTATTCTTCATCTGCAGATGCATCCCGGCCGCACTGACGATCAGAAACGCGCCTTCGCCCGGGAAGCGACGAAGGCCGCCGTCGAGACGCTGGCATGCCCGCCGGAATCGGTGGAAATCCTCATAACGGAGATCGCCAAGGATTCCTGGGCGGTAGGCGGCAAGCTGAAATCCGAGGCCTGAGAGACGTCCCGCAGCATCGAAGGCTCGAGCTGCGGGACGCCGCCATGCTGTTGGACAGGGAGCCGGCACGCGGCTCCCGTGTTGACCGCGTCGAGCGACCGGTTGACTTACTGGCTGCTGCGAATCCACCGCCCGCAAGCTGGGGGCACCTGGCTTCGCCCGGACTTAGGCTTTCCGCGCATTTGAGCCATGGCGGAGTCTGCCTGAAAGCAGACATCGTCGACGAACACGCTGTAGGTCGCAGATGCACCAGAGAACTTGATCTCAGCCGAGATCGCCCTGGGCAGAAGTTCCCCTGTCTCTGTCTTCCTGCTATCGTGGAGATGGGGGACGGCTCTATGAGCGAGAATCGCAAGCTGGCCGCAATTCTGGCCGCGGACGTAGTTGGATACAGCCGGCTCGCCAGCGAGGACGAAGATCGCACCCTGGCAAGGTTGCGGGCACTGCGCAGCGACCTGATCGATCCAACCATCGCAGTGCACAACGGCCGTGTCATCAAGCGCACTGGTGACGGAGCGCTGGTCGAATTCCGCAGCGTTGTCGATGCCGTGCGCTGCGCCATCGAGGTGCAGAACGGCATGGTCGAGCGCAACGCCGGCGTTCAGCAGGATCGGCGCATCGAGTTCCGGATCGGCATCCATCTGGGGGACGTAGTAGAGGAATTCGATGGCGACCTGATGGGCGACGGCGTCAACATCGCCTCGCGTCTCGAGGGTATCGCGGCCCCCGGCGCTATTTGCCTGTCCGAGGACGCCTATCGCCAGGTCAGGGCGAGACTCGATCTCTCCGTCAGCGATCTCGGCAACACGCAACTCAAGAACATTGCCGAGCCGATCCGGATCTATTCGCTCCAGGTCGGCACCGCCGCGGAGGTAAAGCCAGGAGTGACCGCCGCCGTTGCTCCTGCGCCGGCCGCATTGCCGTTGGACCTCTCGATTGCCGTGCTGCCATTCGTCAACATGAGCGGCGATGCCGAGCAGGAGTACTTCGCTGACGGCATCTCCGAAGATATCATCACAGCTCTATCGAAGCTGTCGCAGCTGTTTGTCATCGCTCGCAACTCGTCGTTTACCTTCAAGGGCCGGAACGTGAACGTGCAGGAAGTGGGCGACAGCCTCAAGGTGCGCTACGTGCTGGAAGGAAGCGTCCGCAAATCAGGCAACAAGGTGAGGATCACCGCGCAGCTGATTGATGCCACTACCGGCGGGCATCAGTGGGCGGAGCGTTTCGATCGCGACCTGACCGATATCTTCGCAGTGCAGGATGACGTCACGCAGCAGATCGTCGGCGCTCTGGAACTCAAGCTGACGGCCGGGGACCAGCAGCGGCTCGCGACCGAGCAAACTCAAAATCTGGAAGCCTATGACTGCTTCCTGCGGGGCCGTGAACACATGTGGCGGCTGACGAGAGAGCAGAACATTCAGGGCCGGCAATTGCTGCAGCGCGCCGTCGATCTGGACCCGAAATTCGCCCCGGCGCACGCCTTCCTCGCCGTCACGCACGGGCTGGCCTACGTTAACCAGTGGAGCCGATCGCCGTCGAAATCGCTGGAACAGGCGACCGAGGCTGCGACGCTGGCGGTGGCGCTCGACGATCGGTATCCGTACGCACATTGGGCGCTGGCCGTCGTCAACTTGTACCTGCGACGACTTGACGTGGCCATCCGCGAGGCTGAACGCGCGATCGCGCTTGCTCCCAATCTTGTCGAGGGCCACGAGAGCCTCGGAAACGCGCTGCACTTATGCGGGCAGATCCGACGAGGCCCTCGTCTGCTTCGAGCGGGCGATCGCCCTGAATCCATATTATCCAGACATTTTTCTGCACTTCCACGCGCAGGCGATGTTCCAGTTGGGCAGGTACGAGGAGGCCGTTGTCTTCCTGAAGCGACGACTAGTCCGCAATCCAGCCACCGACATCTCACGTGTGTTGCTGGCGGCGAGCTATGGTCACTTGGGCTGCTTGGCGGAGGCGCGGGGGCAGTGGGAGGAAGTGTTCCGGATCAATCCCGATTATTCCCTGGAGCACAGGCGCAAAGTGCTGCCCTACAAGAACCCTGCCGATTTCGAGCGCATTGTGGACGGACTGCGCAAAGCTGGCCTCACCGAGTGATTGCATTCCATCGCCGGCAGTCGTCCCACAGCTTCCGTACGGCTCTAGAGCACGCCGCCTTGTATCTGGTTCGCCTCAGATTGTGCGAACGAACATCGAGAAAACATGCATATTCTTCACCTGCAGATGCATCCCGGCCGAACCGACGATCAGAAACGCGCCTTCGCCCGCGAAGCGACCAAGGCCGCCGTCGAAACGCTGGCATGCCCGCCAGCGACACCAGAAAGTCGTCTCGAAAACAGGCTTGCGAATCAGATAAGTGTGTGCTTATGTGTTGGCATGATCGAGAATGACTTTTTCCGAGCTCTGGCAGACCCGACCCGCCGCGCGATTTTCGAGAAGCTGGCGGCGGGGAGCATGAACGCCAGCGCCTTGCGTGAAGGCATGGAGATCAGCCAGCCGGCAATGTCGCAACACCTTGCAGTTCTGCGGAGTGCAAAGCTCGTGAGGGAACAACGACAGGGGCGTTTCGTGAATTACGAAGTCGATCCCGATGGGTTGGCTCTCATCGCCCAGTGGCTCGCAAAATACCGCGCCTATTGGCCGGAGCGTATCGCAGCACTCAAAGTCTTGCTGAAGGACATGGATCAATGAACGAAGGGAAGACCAAGGAGCAGGATAGCAGCGTCGAGCAGGAATTTGACTTGAGCGATCCGCCGCAAAAGGTCTGGCGCGCTGTCACCGTTCCCGAATTTCGGGAAAGGTGGTTGCCAAAGGAGGCATTGGCCGATCCCGATGCGATCGCCGTCACCCCCGGCCAAGAAGTCCGCTACAAGCTGCGCGACGACAGCCCACCATTCCTTGAAAGCACCGTGACGTTCACGATCACACCGAACGCGACGGGCGGAACCTGCCTTCGGATCGTCCACGAACTGACGGATGCAAGATTTGACCGAATGGCGAGGACGGCCGTAAACAGCAACAGCCCGCCCCTCATGCTCGCCGCCTGACGCGGCGAGCCTCACCCTAAAACTCTGGAAGTTTGGAGGTCGCCGATGCGCGAAGCGATGCAGCTCGTCCCTATGGTCATAGAACAGTCCAGCCGGGGGGAACGATCATTCGATATTTATTCCCGGCTTCTTCGTGAGCGGATTATCTTTCTCAATGGCGAGGTGAACGACACCGTTTCGGCCCTCGTCTGCGCGCAGCTGCTGTTTCTGGAAGCAGAAAACCCCAAAAAGCCCATCAACCTCTATATCAATTCGCCGGGCGGCGTCGTGACCAGCGGCCTCGCCATGTATGACACCATGCGCTACATCCGCGCACCGGTTCACACGCTCTGCATGGGTACGGCCCGCTCTATGGGATCGTTTCTACTGATGGCGGGCGAGCCGGGCGAGCGGGCCACCCTACCAAATGCAAGCATCCTGATCCACCAGCCATCAGGCGGCTTTCAGGGGCAGGCGTCGGATATGCAAATTCACGCCGAGGAAATCCTGAAAACAAAGCAGCGTATGACACGGCTCTACGCGGAACATTGCGGGCGCTCCTATGAGGATTTTGAACGCGCCATGGACCGCGACCGCTTCATGACGCCGCAAGAAGCATTGGAATGGGGCTTGATCGACAAGATCATGTAGGTCCGCGAAGCCCCGGCCGATCAGTAAGGGATATGGCCCCGTTGTCGCAAAAATCCCGATTAACGCGACACTTGTTTTCCTGTCTTTTGCAACGCCGCAGAATAGACAGTTTCGCGATGCCAGCAATGATCGCTTGTGGCGCAAACCTGCGTCAGCTTCTCGAAATTGGGACTATCTTTGCGCCTTCGACGGCAGGTCCGGTCGTCGCGCTGCCACGCCCTGCGGGACGAGACAGAGAGCCGCGATGCCCGCCTCTTCGGCCGCACGCAGAAGCGCTTCCCGGAATTGTTCCGGGGCAATTTTCCCGCTGATTGCGTCGACGCAGGCTTTCACGGCAGCGACATATTCCTCGCCGTCATCGAAAGGCCAGTCGTTCATCAGGAGACGTGCCGCGTCGCCCAGCGTCCATACGATCTTGCGAGACGCCGGACCCCGCAAAGCAAAACCGACCGGCGTGAATGCTGCTGATGTATTCCAGCACATTGTCCTCGACCCCTCAAGGCGGGGATACTGCAGTCCCCACCTCTAATATACGCACATTTTATGAAAGTTGGAATTGAAATTTGGTGAAGAGTACCGCTTGAGCGCGAGGCTGCCGAATGAAGAAAAAAGGCGCTCTGCGACCTATTTTCAAGCGCTGCGTCGACACGTGTTGCACCGATGGAGGCATGCGGGATTTTTTCCTTTTCGATCTCGACGCTCCGGTTCACTCACCGTAATTCCGCAGTCACCCTGAAAATGCCGCCGGCCGAAGCGTCCGAGCAGACGACGAAGGTCGAGCCCTCCTGCGCCATGAAGGCGACATTGCCGCCGGCCTCGCAGGGGGTGGCGCTCCATTGCAGGATGATGTCGCCATTGTCGGGCAGTTTTTCCGTCGCGAGCTTCGTCGCACTGGCCATCCACTCGGTTGCCGACGGCAGGTGAACGGGCGTGTTCAGCTGCTTCGACAACCAGGCAGTATAGGTCTGAGCCACGGCAAGCGGCACGTCGTCGGCCGGCTGCTGCGGATTGTCGCTGTATGCCTGCGCTGAGGCGGGATCGGAATTGGCGGTGTAATATGCCGCCATCTCGGCGCGAGTGACGGCCTTCGCCTGCATGCAGAAGGATTTTTCGACTTTGACGGCGCCATTGGCAACGCCGAGCATGCCGCCAAGCTCTTTCATCGAAGCGGTCATCAGCCGCACATTGTCGAGCGAATAGCTTCCCGCCGGCACAGTCTCGAAGGCCAGGGTCGGCGAAACCGGGCAGAAGCCGCGCGCCGACAGCGCCTCGAGATCGGCAAGGATCGGTTTGTAGGCGACCACCGCTATTTTATAGGCCTCGGCGCTATATCGGCCATCGGCCTCGCTGATCTTCGGCGCGAGTGATGCAAGCGTCGGATCGGCTGCACCGGCGCGCGTCGTGATCGAGGCGTTGAGATCGGCGACCTTTTGCTTTAGCGCCGTCGCCTCGTCCTTCGACGCCATGACGTCGGCGATGATGGCGGCAAGGAGTTTGGCGGCGTCGCCATAGCCTGATGTCGCCGCCGGCATCTGCCATTGTTCAGCCTTGGCCTTTGCCTCGGTCATCAACCCGCTCGCCTTGGCGACATCCGGACTATCGCCGGCGCCGATGCGATTGACCGTCTCGCGCTTCGCCGCCGCGTCTTTTTCGGCCGCCGTCAGCGCCGTGAGTGCCTTGGCGAGATCGTTAAAACCGGTCTTCGATGCGTCGTAGCCGTCGACGGCCGCATGCATTTGCTTGGCCGTAGCGCTGTCGGCAGCAGCCTTCATCTTGGCATCGGCGTCGGCAAAAGCCGGCGCCTTGTCGCCGCCGGCAGTCGAAGCGGCGGCTTTCGCCTTTTCGGCGTTCTCCTTTGAGATGGCGATCAGCGCATTGCCGAGATTGATCGCGGCAGACTGGTAGCCCGGAAGGGCCTTTTCGTAGTCTTCATCCTTCAGCAGGGCATCGGCAGAGGTCAGTGCCGAGGCGCCGGTGTCATAGGAGAGCTTCGCCTGGTCACTGGCCGGCCGCTCCGGCGCCTTGGCGGCGATCGCCTGCTGTTTGCGGCTTTCGGCCTCCTTCTTCCAGACGCCGACATCGGCAACGAGTTTCGGATCCGGGCGCAGCAGCTTCGGAATAGTGACGACGCCGACGCCGATGCAGATCAACAGCAGGGCTGCGATCATGGAGATTTTGACAGGCGTCCACTTTTTCGGTTTCGGCGCCTCCTGTTGCTGCTGCATGCCGCCGCGCGGATCCCACGACATCGGCTGGATGCCGGTCGTCACCCTTGTGTATTCGCCGAGCGCATCGGCGCCGGTGCGCGGCCGCTGGGCCGGGTCGCGGCTCAGCATCCGCTCGATCAGGCTTGCCAGACCCTCGGGAAAGCCGGGGATCAGCACGTCGAGGCGGGGAAAGATGTTGGAAGGATCGAGATGGATGTTCTTCCAACTCTGCTCGCGCTGGTGTTCGTCTTCCCAGACCATGACGCTATCGAAGACGCTGTTATAGGTCTGCCGCGGCAGGAAAAGCTTGTAGGCGATCATGCCCATTGCGTAGATGTCGAGAGCTGATGAGGCGGAGAAGGTGCCGCTGGCATAGATCTCCGGCGCGCCGAATTCGGGCACATAGGGCGGGATGATGTGCTCGCCGATCTTCGAGATCAGGTGCAGGTTGCCGATCCGGACCGACAGGCCGGAATAATCCTCCGAGACGTAGATGCACTGGTCCGTCAGCGCGTTGTGGGCATAACCGGCGCCGTGCAGCGTCGCCAGGCCTTCGAGGATGTGGCGGCCGATCTCGGCGGCGCGCTCGTAGGCCACCATTTCGGTTTCGTCGAGATATTGGTGCAGCGTCTTCGACGGCCGTTTCTCGACGATATAAAAATTGTCGTCTTCCGGCGACGGCGGGATGAGGTCCTCGATTTCGACGAAGCGGCGGGCGGTCAGCGATTTGGCCTCGTTGATGGAGGTCCAGACCCGCTCGAAACGCGCCTTGTCCAATTTTAACGCCACATCGGGGGCGACGATAAAGACCGCATGGTCCATCCGCTTGTCCTGGGCGGGATAGACGATGAACTCGTTCTCATAGACCGGCTCGCCGATCGTGTAGCGGGCGATCAGATCACTTCTCATGCACGTGTCCCCCTGCAATCATTGGCATTTCTATTCGCCGGCCATGCTCTGACTCTTTCATGCAGAACAGGATTCAGATTTCAGGCCAATCGGCCTTCAATCATCCTGTTCCAGAAGCGGATCGCCGATCAGGCCGGCGGCCAGCAGCAGGCCGCTTTTCGTATCGCGAAGTGCGAAGGCAAAACGGGCATCGGCGACGACGCGAACGAGCTTGGGATCGATGCTGCGTTCTGTGATCGCTGCCGTGGCTGCCGCCGCCTCCGTGCCGTTTTCGTCAACCTTGATCATCGTCTTCTGAAGAACGCGCGACAAGCGAATGTTTTCCTTGGTGAAACCCGGGAAGGTGGCATGCTTGGCCTTTTCGGGCGTCAGTCCCATCGCATTCAGTATCGGCATCAAATCACGCCCGTCGTTCAGGGAAAAGCGGGGCAGGAAGATTTCACCCTTGGCCGCTTCGAATTTTTCGCCCTGCAGCCAGGAGGTAAGCGCCTTCAGGTCGGCGCCGGCGACACCTTTGCCGGAGCGCGCCGCCACCACGACCATGCTGTAGCTTTCGCCGGCATAAGCAAGGTCGACGGCGGCAAATTTATCGTCGAAGCGGAATTTCTGCCCATCGCCGGCAAGATGCATCATCGGCACCGAAATCGTCGAACCGTCCGGCCGCTGAAAGGGGCTCGCCGGGCTTTCCCGCTCGAAAGAGGTCTTCCAACGCGCCTTGAAGGACAGCGCGCCGAGGCTGACGAAACCGCCGCCGGGCGGCGCGTCGAGCATGACGGGAATGGCGCCGCGCGTCGTCTCTTTGACCCAGAGGTTGATGTGCTCGACCGATGCCGGTCCGTCGAGATCCTCGATCGAGGGCTTGATGCGGTGGGTGGCGAGCATCGAGAGCGCGTCGGGGACGAGCACCAGCTTATCGTCGAAGACGATCGCAACAGCCGTCGCCAAAGACGCATCCGCGGCGGCCGGCTTCTCCTGTGACATCGCGTCAAGCACCGTCTCCGGCCCCTTCACCTCGCTGCCGAAGCCGAGGCCTTTGGCGATTGCGGCCTTGCCTTCGGCGGAGGCGCCGAGGCTGGCAAGGCCGAGGGCTGCTGCAAGGCTTGCCGGCGACACCATGATATTAGCCGCACCCTCCTTTGCCAGCGTGCGGTCGATCAGCTCGGCGGCGAGCCCGGCCTGGGCGGCGAGCATCGATTTGCCGTCGCCGGAGTTGTCGGCATGGGCGGCTGAGGCGAGCGTCAGCAGGGAAGCGGCAAGACCCGCCAGCAGCGTGGATTTCGGCATGCTTCCCTCCTCTTCAGCGGATGCGATAGAATTTGGAATCGAACGACCATTTGCCTTGGCCGCCAGTCTCGTCGTCGCCGACGATCCTCAGGCTGCGGGCGAGGTCGTAGACATAGTTGAAGGCGGCGCGCTGGCCGACCAGCGGGGTCGGCACATCCGGCAGGTCGAGCACTTCGATCGGCTTGTCGCTGAGGATGGCGACGACCATGCCGACGCCGGAAGGTCCCTCCACCACATATTCGAAGCCGGTATAGGGATTGCGCGCATCGGGCACGACGACCGGCCGGGCCGGATCGAGCCGGTTGTCGCCGCTCTTGGCTGATGGTTTCAGCCCCATCGAGCGCTTGTTCGGGTAAAGCTGCGTCAGCTTGCCGGAGGCATCGATATCGACCAGGATCAGATAGCCGGACTTCTTGGTCGACACCCGCATCGCCACCTTGTCGCCGATGCCGACCGAGGTGCCAGGCAACACGTCGACGGCAACGCCGGCCTCATTGTCGCTTTTCAGCGTGTTCTCGACGGCGGCGAGCGGGGTTTTTGCCTCCTCGCCGGTGATGACATCGCGGCCGAGCGCATCCGGCTGGCCATAAAACTGTGGGACCGGCGTGAAGCGGCAATCGTCGGCATGGGTTCGGCAATATTCGTCGGATTTGCGCCGGACATAATCAAGCAGGGCGGCATTGCTGACATTCGGCTTGTCGGCGGCGCGCGCCACGCCATCCTCAACGCCTTCGATGAAGCGGCGGGTGAAGACGCCGCCCGGCGGCTTGGCCTCGCGGTCGACGAGCGCCCATTGGCCTGAATTGACCGCCGACCAGACCATGGCGTTTTCGCCGCCGAACGAGAATTTCGCTTCCGTGCCGGACTTGTTCGGCGGTTCGAGCGCAGCCAGCGCCGGACCGAGGCAACGGACGTTGCCGCCGCTTGGCGCCGCCACCGCGCTGCGGCTGCCCGGCCCGACATGGCAGGCATCGATCAGCAGCGTGACGCGGCGGTCCTTGAGGCTGTTCAGCCGTGCGGCGATTTCGGTTTCGCGGATCTGATTGGTGACCGTTACCTTGCCGGCCTCGCGCACCAGCTTGGCGTCGGCTGCAACAAGCGTCGGGCTGGTCGTCGCCTCGGCGCCCATTTCCTCGGAACCTTGCCCACTGAAATAAAGGAAGACCCGGCTTCCAGGTGTCGACTGGCGCACCAGCCAGTCGTCGATTTCGGCAAGGATCGCCTCGCGGCTGGCCTTGCGGTTGGTCAGCGTGTGGATCTGTTCCGGGCGGTAGGCGAGCGTCTTCACGAGGAAGAGCTGCATCGACTTCACATCGCTGGCAGAACCGGTCAGTTTCGCCTCGCGCATCTCATAATCGTCGATGCCGATCAGCAGCACGCGGTCGCCGGGAGAGCTTTCGATCGAGGGCGCCTGAGCAACGGGTGTTTGGGCAGCAGGCGTCTGGACCACAGGCGGCTGGACGGCGGGTGTCTGGACTGCAGGCGGCTGGGCGGCGGGTTCGCCGGTGGGGGCGTCTGGCGTTTCGGTCGTGGCGGCAGGCGCGCTATCGCCGGCGGGAGGGGTGGTGATGGCGAGGTTGGCGAGTTTCTGGCCGGACTGTCTCAGCTTCGTCCCAGCGCCGGCGCTGGTGGTGGTCGAGGCGACCTGATCGCCGGCGGCTGAAGCTTCGACATTCGGCACATCGCCCTCGGTCTTGGCGGCGATCCAGTCGCGGAAGGCGGCGACGCGGGTATAGACGCCGTAATGTTTAGCCTCGGCGCAGCCGGCACCCCAGCTGACGATGCCGAGCTGGATCCAGCTCTTGTCGGGGCGCTGCGCAACCAGCGGGCCGCCGCTGTCGCCCTGGCAGGCATCCTTGCCGCCTTCGGCATAACCGGCGCAGACATTGCGCTCGTCGATCGGGTTCATCCGCATCGAGCTGTCGCGATAGGCGGCGCGGCAATCCTCGCGCGGAACGATCGGCAGCTCGACTTCCTGCAGCTCGGTCGGCAGGTATTTGTCGTCCCAGCCGTGATCGGCCTTGGTATAACCCCAGCCTGTGACGACAGCCATGTGACCGGCGGCCTCGACCTCGTCATCCCCCGCCGAGGCGAGGACTGCAGGCCTGGAGACGGCGGGTTCGGCAAGCTTGATCAGGGCGATGTCGTTGGCAAAGACCTTGCGGTCGAAATCCTCATGGATGACCACGTCTTCGACGGCAAGGCCGGGTTTATCCGGTCCGTCGACGGATATGACCTTGTCGATCTTCGACTTGCCCTCGACGATCAACAGGTCGCGGGCGAACAGATCCTGCTTGCCGGAGCGGCCGCTGGTGACGCAATGGGCGGCGGTCAAGATCCAGCGCGGCGCAATCAGCGAGCCGCCGCAATGGCCGCCGAAGCGACCGCGCTGTTCGGGATCGGGCGCCAGGATCTTGACCTGCCAGGGCCATTCGCCCTTCTTCGCAGCCTGGCCGCCGATGACACGGCCGCCATCCTCGCCGGCGAAATCGGTATCCTGCTGGCCCAGCGCAGGCGCAGCCAGGAGCAGCATGACGGAGGCAATAGTCAGGACCTTGCTGATCGACGCGCTCATAGCTTGGCTCCGGCGGAGGTATAGAGGACCGTAAATCCGAGGCGGGCGCCCTCGGGCAGGAATTCGCCGAGCCGCCTGGCGATGTTGCCGGCGGTGCGGCGCCTGTCGTTCTGTTTCAGGAACTCGACGAGCTCGGGCATTGGCTTTTCCGAGGTGACGGCAACCAAGAGATCGGTGCCGAACGGGGCGACGACGGAAAGATCGAGATCGAAGCTCGCCGGCATCTGCGCATCGCCATCCTTCTCGCCGGGATAGAGGAACTGCACGGTGCCATCGCCGGTGACGTCGAAGAGCACCAGCTTGCGGCCCGCTAGATCGGAAATCGCGACGCCGACACGCTCGCCCTCGCGATGGACGGTGTCGGACGGGGTGACGCGCACGGTCTGCGGATTAACCTCCGACAGCCGCTTCAGCGTGTCGAGCGCGGCCATCCGGTCGACGACGAAAGGCATGTCGCCGGCACCGATGCCGGAGGCGACGACATCGCCGCCGGCAATCGCCTCGCGCTTTTCCGGATCGAAGACAATGTCGGCATTCGCACCCTCTGTCAGCTTGAAGAGCGTGATGGCCGGTCCAATGCCCTGCAGCACCGGTGCGGCGCCGAGGGCGGCAACGCCGATCGGCGCGGGCTCGGCGGGCGGCGGAGTGCTTGATTTCGCTACTTCTGTCGTCGTTCCCGCCCCTTCGTAATGGTAGACCACCGCGCGGTCGAGATCGGTTCCCGGCGGGCTTTCGGTAAAAATGTTCTGTCGCTGATCGGTGAACTGATAGACCGACTGGCGCACATATTCGAAGAGTTCGCGGCGGCTGACGGCGCCGTCGCCGTTGCGGTCGGCCGCCCCTTCGAAGGCGCGGGCGGTGGCATAACTCAGCGCGCCGCGTTTCTGCGGAATGCCGGGAATGGATATCTCCGGCGATTTGGTGTTGTCGTCGACGGCGGCGAGGAAGGTCAGCCGTTTGAAATCGAAGCCGGTGGAAAGCGCATCCGCCGTCGTCGAGATCGGCGCGAGATCGTCCTCCTCGATCGTATAGGACGGCGCCTGGCGCCAGGTGATCGCGGCGCCGCGCGGATCGACATCGCGGGTCAGGCCGCCGGCATGGCAGGTATCGGCGATGAAGACGACATCGGCGCCCTTGGCCTCGAGGTTGCGGATCAGCACCTTGAATTCGTCGCCGAAGATGCGTTCGCGCGATCCCGGCAGCCGGGTATCGAAGCCGGCGAGCACATAGACCTCGTCGCGGCCGCTCGGCTTCGAGCCCTTGACGCGCTCCGGCTCGCTCGACCCGTGGCCGGCGATGCCGAGCACGACGAGATCGCCGGCCCCTGCCCGCTCGGTGACGGCTTCGATCGCATGGAAGATGCCCTCGCGGTCGGCCTCGCCGTTCTTCAGCAGCGTCATGTCCTCGACGCCGACCGAGCGCAGCGAAAGCGAAAGATCCTCGGCATCGGCGACGGCGCCATGCAGCGGTGGAACGTTGCGGTAGAGGTCGATGCCGATCAGCACGGCTCGGACGGCGCCGCGATCGGGCGCTTCGATCGTCCTTGCCAGGCTGTTGGTGGCCGCCAGGCTGAGGAGGGCAAATGCGGCGGCCATGGAAACGGATGCGGACATGGCCAAACTCCCCTCGCCCCGGCTATTCGCGGCGCCATTCGACGCGGCGGTTCAGCGCATCGACATCGTCTTCGGTGAGGTTTGCGGTTGCCGTCACATCCACCGGCTCGGAGGCGCCACGGCCTTCAGCGTCGATCGAAGCGTCGATGCCGTGGCTCTTGAGGAAATCGGCGACGGCTTGGGCACGGCGCTCGGACAGCTTCTGATTATAATCGTCACCGCCGCGCCGGTCGGTGTGGCCGATCAGGATGACGCGGCCGGGCTTCTGCTCCTTCAGGGCTTCGAGCAATTCCTGGGCGGCCTCGGTGCCGATCGAGGTGAAGCTCGACTTGTTGAAGTCGAAGGTGATCGGCACGGGAATGGAGACCGGCACGATGCCGCGGACATTCTCGGAATAGATGCCGCCGAGCACACCGCTGCGGTGATCCTTCTCGGCCGGCACGAAGCTGCCTTGGGGATTGTCGCTCGTCGGGTTGGCGGCAAGGATGCGGGCCTGGGCGGCACGCTGGATCAGATCGGAGATCGTGTCTGCCGGCGGCGCCTTCGGCGTGCGGGTCTCGTTCTTGATGATCTCGATCGCCTGCTGGTAATCGGCGGCGGCATCGGCGAAGCGGCGGGCGGAGAAATAGATCTCGCCGAGCGTGGCGGAGGCCTGCCAGAGCACCTGCGGGCTATCGGCGGCGACAAGCAGCGGTTCGTAATCGGTGACCGGCTGGTTGGCGGCCATCATTTCCTGGGCAGCGGCAAGCCTGAGGGCTGCAACGCGGCGCTGGGCATTCACCTGGAACTGGCCGCAATCGGCGCTGACGGCGATCGTATCGGCCTCAGTCGCGGCGGCTGTGATATCCTTGGCGGCAACGGCGGTGTTGAGCTTGTCGAGAAGCGCGGTGCAGGCAGGCGTATCGGCGTTCGCGACCTCGATCTCTTCGCCGGCCTGGCTGGGTTCGGCCGAGCGGCCGAGGTTCAGCTGCGGCATCTTGATGCTGAAACCGCCGGGAAGCTTGAACTGCGGCATCTTGAGCTGCGGCATCGGCAGTTTCGGCATCGTGGTCTGCGACGATTGGGCCGGCTGCTTATACTGCTTTGGCTGTGTGTATTGGGTCGGCCGGGTGGACGAGGTGGTGTCGGCGGGGCCGATCAATTGCAGCTCATCGGCGGCAAGCTCCTGGCCGGGCGCCAGATTGGTGACGATCTTGTATTTCTTCGGCGGCTGTTGTGCGGCCTGCTCGACCGGCTTCGGCGCCACAGGCTTTGGGGCAGCCTTCGGTTTTTCCACCACCGTTTCCGGCTTCTTGGCGACTTCCTGTTTGATCACCGGCTTCGGTTTCGGTGCAACGGGCGGCTTTGCCGCCTGTTCGACCGGTGCGGGTTTTGCTGCGGGGGCAGCTGCAACAGGTGGTGCGGCAGGGGTCGGCAGCGCCGCCGGGCTGTCGACCGTCGTCAGCATCAGCGTCTTGCTGCTGATCTTGGTGCCGAGGCTGCGGGCTTCTTCAAGGCTGCGCGAAACGGCATCCATGCCGCCGTCAACCGAGCGGAACATGCCGCTGCCGCTGCCGCCGAGATCGGCGAAGATGTTCAGCGGCTTGGAAGAATAGAAGACCTTGATCTGCTCCTGTCCCACAGGGCCGGACACCTGCAGCCGGGCGCCGCTGGCCGGATCCGGCACCTGCACGCGCTTGCCGGCCCCGACTAGGGCGTCGGTCTGATACTTGTTGGGAAAAAGCTTTACGACGGAGCCGTTCGGCGAGACGTTCAACACCGTGACATAGCTATTCTCGGTCGATTGAATGAACAGGCCGACAACTTCGCCGATGGCGTATTTGGCCTCGGCGCGATCGAAGGTGATGCTGACAGGCCCGGTCTGTGCCGGCGCTTCGGTCAGTGTGCGTTCGTTCTGCGCCTCGACGGCGGGAACCACCGAAAAGAACGAAAGAAAGGTGGCGGCGGCCAGGATGGCTTTGCGGTTGAGCATTGGAAAACCTCCTCTTCGAACAATCTCACACTGTGTTGAAGATGAGAATAGCACCGACCGGCGAAATTGGGATGGCTTTGCCTGTCTTGCTTGAGGGAGGGTTACAAATTATTTGGAACCTGCAAGAAACCGTCCCGAAAAAGCCGTGAGCAAGACTCGGGATCGGCAATATTCGCCGTCCGATGTCGTCTTTTCCACTTCGGAATTGCGCTTAGTTCTTGGGTTTCTGTCCAGCTGATTTCAAAATCGAGATCAGGTCGCTCATGCCCTCGGGCGAGGAATTGTAGAGCCAGAGAATATCCGGATTGTCGACCGTCAATTCCTTGCCGGGCACCGAGCCCATGTCGCGCCCTGGCGAGGTCGCATCCGGCAGCTTGGTTTGACCGGGTGTCAGCCCCTTCTCGCGTTCGTGCTCGGCAATGATCGCGGTCGCCGCGGCAAAGGCCTTTCCGTCATGCTGGCGGAGTGCCGCAAGCGAAGGGTTGCGCGCCGCCAGCGCATCCTCGGCCGGGCCGGCATGGGCGAGTTCAGGCATCTGCAGCACTATGAGGAGGCCGATCGACAGGGTTATGAGCCGGAATTTCGTCATCGTCGTCACATCCGTCTTATGGGCGCCACTGCGCGCGACCAGTGCTTGGATAACTGGCATCCCGACAATAGGCAGAGGCCGGAAAGATGGCAACGGCGCTCAGTGCCAATCGATTGGGAGGGGCGAAATTGGCTGGCTAGAGGATCTTCAACTGCTGCAGGCCGAGGCGGAGATCCCGCAGCATCTCGCCGAAGATCTCCTCGATCTGTCCTGTGGACCAGACGACCATGGTGCCGTAGGGCGAGCGCTTGCGCTGCATGAAGCCGGCCGTCTCGAAATCGATCAGCGTCTTGCGGCAGGTCTCGCTCGACATCACCGCCACCAGAAAACGGGCGAGATTGGACTGGTCGATCGCGCCTGGTTTATCGGCCCAGTTCTGGATCAGCCGCGGCTTGGTGTCGGCGGTGAACATCGAGGCGAGCGCCCGATCCTGCGACAGCCCGAGCCGCTGAAGCTTGGCCGGATCGCGGGTGAGCGACACCACGTAATCATTGTGCAGATCGGCGAAGCGCTCGATATCTTCAGCCGTGTTGATGCCGAACACTTTCATCGAATAGAGGAACTCGGCCATCAGATAGGTCGGCTCGGAGCGCAGCTGCGCCAGATGTTTGTCGTCGGTGCTTTGCGAGGCCGCGCAGACGCGATCGGAGAAGCCTATCCGGGCGGCGCGCACCTGCTCCAGCAAGCTTATGTCGAGCGCCAGTTCGTCACCATTCCATTCCAGCATAAGCATTTCCCGCCGGCAAATCTTCGAGACGATGATCTTGTACTATCGCCGGCGCCGATCTCCAAATCGTTTGGAAAGCAACAGCTTGCTGACGAGGCGCATCTATCTTACCATTTCGAAGACTTGACGGTCACAGAGGGCCGAGCCGGCCTGACATCGTCCTGTTCGGGGGTCGAGGACATGCGTAGTTTTGGGTCGCATATTCTGATTGCCGCGGCACTTGCGGTCGCTTCGCCGGTTTTTGCCAAAGACCCGGTTTTAGCCAAAGACCCAGTTTTTGCCAAAGACACTGTGATGATCGAGCTTCGCAGCGGCGACGGCGGCCGCTCGGTCGGCATCATTTCCGCCAGCGAAGAAGTCGAGGCATCCGGTCCGGCGGCGATCACCGTCGGCGACGACGGCACCATCTATATTCTCGACCAGAATAACGGCCGCGTGCTCGCTGTCGACGCCGAACGCTCGCAGGCTGAGCCCGAAATCCTGCCTTTGCCGGAAAATGCGACGCCCGAAGATCTCGCCGTCGTCCACAACGAACTCTACCTCTGGTCGGACGGCGTCGTGCCGCTCGAGCGCTCCACCGAGGCCGACGGAAGGTCGCAGACGCTGCGCGCCGTCGATGGCGGCGATGCCGACGATTACACCCGTTCGGTCTTCGCCTCGATGGGCTCGGTGCCGCCGGGTCCGCTGAACAGCATAGTCGACGAGATCGGCCGCAGCACCAGCCGGCCCGAGGCCCGCCCGCCGGTCATTCAATATGTGCCGAGCCGCGGGCTTGGCGATATCGTTGCCGAGGTCTCGGCTGCAAACGACAAGGCCGAAATCCTGCTGCGGCGCAGCAGCTCGGAGGAGAATTTCCTGTCGCTGCCGCTGACCTCGGAGACAAGGATCGGCACCGTCGAACTTCTCGACATCGACACGACGGGCAGGCCCTATGCGCTGGTCGAACTGGTGCCGGCCGACCGGCCGGAGCGCACCGGCATGCTGGTGGTGCGCTTCACGCCGAACGGGGCGATGGACCGGGTCTACGACCTGCCGATCGACCCCGGTACGGTGTTTTCGAGACGCTTCGTGGCGATCGGCCCGCGCGGCGATGTGCTCTATTTAAGATCGCAGGAAAGCCGGGCGCAGGTGCTGCGGCTCGACGGCCGCGACCCTGGCGGCAAGCTTGCCGTCGCCCGGCCGGCAAAGCAGCCGAATGCCGGCAAGCCGGGCAAGGGGCCGAAGGTGGCGATCGTGCCGAAGTCTCGCAGCGACGTCATCGAGCGGGCGATCGGCTTCGAGACGCTGAACTGGCTGGTCACATCGACCGCCTATGGCAAGGATCCAGGCCCCGGCTGCATCAACATGAACCGGCTGCGCCGGCCGATCTATCTGATCGGCAAGCAGGGACAGACGGTCAAGGGCGTTCCCTATTGCTGGGGCTGCAAGACGCGGCTCGAGGATTTCATGGACGGCGTCGAGAAGGGCCAGACCGCCGGCAATGTCTGCACCAAGAGCGCGCCGCAATCCAACATCCTCGGCGTCGATTGCTCCGGCTTCGTCAGCGACGCCTGGGGCCTGAAGATGCATGTCTCGACGCGTGCCATTCCCGATATCACCAAGCGCGTCTCCGACCCCTGGTCGATGCGGCCGGGCGACGCGTTGAACAAGCCCGGCTCGCATGTGCTGCTGTTCATGCGCTTCACCGACGACCGCAAGGTTGAGGTGATGGAGGCGTCGCCAAACGCCTGCAAGGGCCGCGTCTGCCGCAACACCTATTCGCTCGGCAGCCTGTTGATGCGCGGCTACCAACCGGTGCGCTTCAAGGGGCTGGATGGGTGAAAGGCCTCATGCCGGCTGTAACAGGACGGGAAAAGCGATCGTCCCGTCGCGACCATTTGAGCGGCCACCTCCTCGATTTCTTCAGTGGCACCGAGAGAACTGCTTCAAATTCTAATTCTTGACGATGGATACAGTGCCGGCTGTTCGATTCTCATCAAGGCGGCGATCGATCGATTGATTCGTCTGCGGTTTTGCTCCCATCTGCGATTTCGGGCTTTGGGCATTTTTCGACGCGGAAATGATGTGGGTGTCCTTCCAGATCCGGTCTCTTGCGCCGCCGGTAGGCCTACCACCAGCTTTGATTCGCCAGCCCACACATTATCTTCTCCAGCTGCGCGATCTCGGTCGCGGAAACTTCGTGGGACCTGTCGGGCAGGATGTCGCAATGCAGCCGAGCGCGCGCCCGTGCCAGTGCCTCCGCCGTATGGGCGAAGGCATCGACGGGGATCCATGGATCCTTGTCGGAGCCCGTCAGATAGACCGGCAGCCTGTCGAGGTCGGCGAAGGGGCGGTCGCATGTCTGCGTGCCGACGCGGCAACCGGTCAGGGCTGCCATTGCGCCATGCCAGGGCCCGTGCTGCATGGCATATTCCAGCGCCAGGCAGGCGCCTTGGCTGAAGCCGCCGATAACGAGCGGCTTCGGATGGGCCTGGCCGTTCGACAGTCCTTGGACCAGATCCCTGATATAGCCGATGGACTGCTCCAGCTGCTTGCGGGTCCAGTCCGTCAGCACGTCGGTGGCGCGGGCGTCGTACCAGCTGTTGGCGCGCGCGCGGGGCAGAAGGTAGGCGATGCCCTTCGTCCTCAGCCTGGAAATCACCTGCTCCTGCATGTCCTCGGGCGACTGGGTTCGCCCATGGATGAAGACGCAGTGAACCAAGGCCGCCTCGGGTGGCACGCCGAGGAGGAGCGGTGCGTCGTGGTGCGACATCGGCATTGGCTCAAAAATTCGCCGGTTCTAGTCCGGCGATCAGTTCCTGCTTGCGGCCTTCGAACCACGGCGGGAAAACCAGCGTGGTGCCGATCTGGTCGGCGGGTTCGTCGAGTGCCCAGCCACCCTCGACGGACCATGCGATTTCGAACAGCGCGCCGCCCGGCGAACGGACATAGCAAGACTTGAAATAATTGCGGTCCTTCTGGTCCGACACGTCGGTGAAGCCCAGGCCTTCGATATGCGCCTTGAGCTTGAGCTGGTTTTCCTCGTTGCCGGTGTTGAGTGCGAGATGGTGGATCGTTCCACCCGCCAGCGTCCAAGTGCCCTGGGGGCCGTTCGACTCGTGCAGCACTTCGACCATGCTGGTCGGTCCGCCGGGATTCGGCACCGAGAACATCAGGCCTTCGTCGCTGTCTGCTTCCTTCGTCATCGACATTCCGACGCCGAGGAAGTCATCCATCGCGGTGCGGTCGAAAACGGCGATCGCCGCGCCGTAGATGCCCTTGATGCCATGCACCGCAACAACGCCCTGTGCCTCGTTGACGATCGAGGCGCGGTTGTCCGCAGGGCTCTCGACCAGTTCGTGCGGAATGCCGCAGGGATGCTTGAAGGCGACGCGGGTGATGCCGAAGCGCGAAATCTTGGCTGCCTCGACGCCCTTGCCGTTCAGCCGGTCGATCCAGTAGCCGGCGGAGCCGACGGGAATGGCCATCTGGATGATCTTGGACTGATTGGTGCCACGCCGGCCGAAAACACCGGGTTTCCGGAACGGGAAGGTGGTGATGATGGTGGAGGCATCGCCGTTCCGAGAGCCGTAATAGAGGTGGTAGACGGGGATCGTGCCGTCAAATAGCACGGTGCGCTTGACCGAATGGAGGCCGAGCACTTTGGTGTAGAAGTCGTAATCTTCCTGCGCACCGTCGGTGCAAAGCGTCAGATGATGATATCCGCTGATAAGGGCCATGTTTTCCTCCTCCGGAAACGGTCTCCAATTCCGGACGCGGGTCCTCCCCCGCGTTCATCCGGAGCCACGGTTGCCGGCAGAGCGAGCCGCGCGTCGTGATCGTCACAACTATAGCCGATGCAATCGCCTGTTGATTGACATTATTCATAGGAGTTATAGCAAATTGCTATGAAGATCGTCGAAGCTCATCTCGTCCAGCTGGCCGCCGTTATCGAAACCGGTGGCGTGACCGAAGCCGCCGCGATGCTCGGCATGACACAGTCGGCGGTGTCACGCACCATCTCCATCCTGGAAAAGCGCATCGGCGAGCCGCTTTTCGTCTCTGGCCGCCGGCCGATGCAGCCCACCCCGCTCGGCGAGCAACTGGGCCAGCAGGGCAAGTCGATCCTGGCATCGTCGCGCAAGGCGATGGAGATCATCCGCAGCTTCAAGTCGGGATCGTCCGGCCGGGTGCGCATCGGCGGCGTGCCCTTCTTCATGGATGCCGTCGTCTCGCCGATGATCGCCTCGTTCCAGCGCGGCGAGCCGGGTATCATGGTGCACCAGTCCTATGGCAATTATCCCGACCTCGTCGCCGAACTGGATTCTGGCCAGATCGATCTCGCGGTCACGCCGACCGGGTCGGTCGACATGCGAGCCGATCTTCATTTTGAGTCGATCCTGCCGGCACGCAACGTGCTCGCCTGCGGCGCCGGCCATCCGCTGGTACGCAAGCGCAGCGTCGCGACGGAGGATATCGTCAACTACCCCTGGGTCGCACCGCTGCCAGGCTCGCCTCTGGTGCTCGACCTGCACAATATCCTGCTGACCCTCGGGCTCGAGGAAGTCGGCCTGCGCTATGCCGGCGGCTCGCTATTCAGCGTCGTGAACTATCTTGCCGGCACCGACGCGCTGGCGATCCTGCCGCATTCCGTGGCCTATGCCTTTCGCGGCGAAAACAAGATCACTATCATTCCGCTCGACATTCCGCAGCCCGAAAGGGTGCTGGGGATCATGACCCGCAAGAAGCCCTATTCGAACCCCGCCGGCCGCAAGTTCCTGGGCCATCTCAGGCGGGAGTTCTCCGAACTACGCCGTGCGGTCGAGAAGCATGAAAAGACGATTCACTGGGTCCAGGGACCGTTCATGGGCGAGCGCGAGCGCAAGACCGCCACGGAATAGGATTCGCGCGCAAAAACAAGGACGCGGCGACCGCGTCCTCCTACGATGCCCTATGTCTAAAGCTATCAAGCCTTGCAGCGGGACAGCACGAAATCGTGCGTCACATCCCAGAAGTCGTCGGCGAATTCATAGGTCCTGGCACGCCCGGGATCATGCACCTTATCAAACTTGGCGAGCAGGCTTTCCTTGACCCCGAAGACCGCGTCCGAATGGATATAGGGATCGTCGGGGTCGAAGATATGCGTCGTCAGCGTCTCGAAGCCACCGGCGCTGACGATGTAATGAAGATGCGCCGGACGATAGGGGTGGCGGCCGAGATTGCCGAGCAACTGGCCGACAGGGCCATCGTCCGGGATCGGGTAGTATTTCGGCTTCACGGCACGGAACCAGTAATGTCCGTCCGGCCCAGTTCGGAAAATGCCGCGCAGGTTAAACTCGGGCTGGATACCCTTCTGCTGCACGTCGTAGAAACCCTCGTCATTGGCCTGCCAGACATCGATCACGGCATTGGCGATCGGCCTGCCTTCCGTGTCGAGGATGCGGCCCTCGATCACCATGTCCTCGCCCTTGCTGTCGAGGCAGATATTGGCACCCATCGGCAATTCCGGCGCATCGGCCACGTGGAAGGGGCCGAGCACCGTGCTCTCGGAGGCGCCCGAGGGTTTTCTGTTGTTGATCGCGTCGACCAGCATCGAAACACCAAGCACGTCGGACAGCAGGATGAACTCCTGCCGCCATTCGTTGCACATCTGGCCGGTGCGGGTGAGGAACAGGATGGCCTGCATCCATTCGTCCTGCGTCGGCTCCAGTTCCTTCACCGTCTCGTGCAGCTTGCGGGTGATGACTTCCATCACTTGCTTCAGCCGCTCGTCCTTGGCGCCGGCATTGCGGCCGGTCACGACCTCGACCGAGTTCTCCTCGGTGAAATAGCCCTTCTCATGCGCTTCCATGTTCGCCTCACCGGTCCAGGATTGTTTTCAACACGCGGCGCAGTTCGCCGGCGGGATCGGCCGCCAGGCCTTCCGAACGCCAGGCGACGTGGTGGTCGGGCCGCACCAGGATGACGCCGGCATCGCCGACTTCGCGGGCGCGGGCCCAATCGCCATAGTGATCCTGCCATTGTTGCCGAGGCCCGATGATATGGGTGGCGATCGGCAGATTGAGTTCGGCGGACAAGGCCTCAGCCGCATCAACCCAGCCGCGGCCGCCGATGCCGGTCAGGATGGTGAACCTGCCATGGCCACAGAGATCGAGCGTCGAGGCTTTCTTGTTGCCGTCGCCGAACAGCCAGGCATGCGGCAGACGCGCGCCGGGCCAGGTCGTCTGCTCGAAATGCAGTTCGTTGTCCTGCGTGAAGGCGGGCTCGGGCTGGTCCTCAACTGCGACTGCCGCTGACTTGTAACGATGATTCATCTCGACGCCGTGGGCGTCGAATTCGTAGACCTTGAAGGCGATCGCCTCGCGCAGAGCAGCCCGCTGGGTCTCGGCCGCGGGCGTGTCGTCGCAGCGACGGTCCATATTCTCCTGCATCTTCACCGGATCGATGGAATCGAGCAGGCCGAGCGCGCCGAAGATCGGGCCGAATTCTTCGATCGACTGGTTGGCACGGGTGACGATCTGCTTGGCGACAGGCGCGCGCTCCTCGGTATAGGTCTCGAGCAGGCCGGGGCCGGCCTGGCCCCTGACGACCATGGCGAGCTTCCAGGCGAGGTTGAAGCCGTCCTGGATCGAGGTGTTGGAGCCGAGCCCGTTCGACGGCGGATGGCGGTGGATCGCGTCACCTATGCAGAAGACCCGGCCCTTGTGGGCGCGCGCGGCATAACAATTGTTGACCGTCCAGGTCGAGACCGAGGTGACTTCGATGTCGATATCGGGATCGCCGATCAGGTCGCGGGCCACGCCCTCGGCAAAGGCATTGTCGACATCGGGCACGCCTTGGGTGATATCGTAACCCCAGTTGATCAGCCACTCGTTCCACGGCCGGATCATGCGGACGAGACCCATGCCGATGCCGCCGACATTCGAGCCCGGCTGCAGCACCCAATAGAGCACCGAGGGACGGTGGGCCACATAGCGCGTAAGATCGGCCTTAAACACGATGTTCATCGAGCCGGCGACGCCCATCTTGCCCTCGAACGGCAGGCCGATATGCTGCGCCACCAGCGAGTTGCCGCCATCGGCTCCAACAAGATATTTCGAGCGGATGGTGAAGTCCTTGCCGGTCAGCCGGTCGCGGCAGGTCGCCGTCACGCCATCGGCATCCTGCACGTGGCTGACATATTCCGTCGACATCCTGGCCTGCGTGCCACGCGAGCAGGCGGTCTTGAACAAAAGCGGCTCCATGAAGGTCTGCGGCAAGTCGTTCATCTCTGTCGGCGAAGACAGCAGATGCTCCGCCTTGGACTTCGGATGGTTACCCCAGGTCTTAAGCCGGCCCAGCTCCTCGCCGGCAATGGACGTGCAGAACACGTTCTCGCCCATGATCTCCTGCGGGCTGCAATGGAGATAGGCCTCGGCCTCGACCTCGCGGCCGAGGTCGCGCAACACCTCCATGGCCCGTTGGTTGGTGATGTGGGCACGCGGCGTGTTGGCGAGCCAGCGATAGCGGTTGATCGCCATGTTCTCGACGCCATAGGTGGCGAGCAGCGCCGCAGTGGCCGAGCCCGCCGGGCCGGTTCCAATGATCAATACGTCGGTTTCGATGTCAGCCATCAGGCACTCCCTCGTTCGTCTTTGTTTTTGGGCTGGTCCGCCAGGATGCGGCGGACGGGAAAGAGCTGGATTCCGGTGCGGTCGGTGAATAGGCCCCACAGGCCGCGCGGCGCAAACAGCATGATCAGAATGCCGATCAGGCCGAGGATCAGCAGATACCAGGAGCCGTAGTCGGCAAGCAGGTTCTGCAGGATGTAGAAGACGATCACCCCGACGATCGGCCCTTCGATCGTGCCGATGCCGCCGATCACGACGATGAAGATCACGTAAGCCGTCCAGTCCGGTACCGAGAAGGCGGCGTCCGGCGAGATGCGCGCCTTCTGCACGTAGATCAGCGCACCGGTGAGGCCGGTCGCCAGCGCTGCGACCAGATAGACGAAGGATTTGGTCCAGAGCGGGTCGACGCCGACGGAGCGCGCCGCCTCGCGGTTGTCGCGTACGGCAGCGAGGCCAAGTCCCCGCTTGGATCGCAGCAGCTTGTAGATCGAGCCGATGGTAACCACCGCCAGGAGCAGCGCCAGCCAGTAGCAGACGATGTCGGTCGCCTGCGGCCCACGCATGCCCAGCAGATCGGCGACGAAGCGGACGCCGAACATATCACGCGCAGCACCCGAGGGCAGCGAGGTGCCGGTGCCGCCGCCCAGTGCCTTCCACTGTGCGAGCGAGAGCCGCACGATCTCGGCGATCACCCAGGTGCCGATCGCGAAATAGGCTCCGTGCAGGCGGAACACGAAGAAGGCGGTCGGTACGGAGAGCGCGAGCGCCGCAAGCCCTCCGAGCACGATGGCCGCCATCGGATCCATTCCAAGCAGGCTGACGCCGCCGAACATCGCATAAGCGCCGAAGCCGACGAAAGCTTGCTGGCCGACGGAGACGAGGCCGGCATACCCCGCGAGCAGGTTCCAGCACTGCGCCAGCACCAGCATGGTCAGGATGGAGAACAGGCCCTGGATCACGGCACGCGGCGCGAAGAGCGGCGTTGCGGAGGCGAGAGCCACCACCGCGAGGATCAGCAGGATGGAAACCAAGGAACCGCGCGTGCGCGTCGAGACGGACCAGGATGTGGAAACGTTGCCTGCCATCTCAGTCCACCGCCCGAGGGAAGAGGCCGCGGGGCCGGACGATCAACACCAGCAGGAAGGCGACATGCCCGGCGAGAATCTGCCATTCCGGATTGACCGCCGCACCCACCGTCTGCGCCACGCCGATGATGATGCCACCGGCCAGCGTACCCCAGAACGACCCCAGCCCGCCGATGATCACGGCCTCGAAGGCATAGATCAACCGCGCCGGCCCCATGGTCGGATCGAAATTCGCACGAGTGCCAAGATAGAGCGCGGCGATTGTCACGACCATCATCGCGATGCCGGTTGCGGTCGCGAAAATCCGTTCGGCCCGGATGCCCATCAGACCAGCAGTGGCGCTGTCGTCGGACGTGGCGCGGAAGGCGCGGCCGAGCGAGGTGCGATAGAACAGCAGGTTGAGCGCCACGATGACGCCAACGGCGGAAAGGAAGGTGAGCAGCGGCATCGTGCCGATGCTGATCGGCCCGACCTGCAACGAGGCCGTTTCCAGCGCGCCCGCCGAGATGCGACGGCTGTCGGCCGAAAAGCCTTGGAGAAGCCCGTTCTGGATGACGATCGAAAAGCCGAAAGTCACCAGCAGCGGCGGCAGAATATCGTCGCCAAGTGTGCGGTTGAGTACGAGGAATTGCAGCGCCCAGCCGAGTGCGAACATCACGGGCAGCGCCACCAAGGCGGCAAGGAATGGATTGAGCCCAAGCGCAGAGACCAGCAACAGCACCAGGAAAGCGGCCAGCACGATCAGATCACCATGCGCGAGATTTACCAGCCGCATGATGCCGAAGACGAGGCTCAGTCCCGCCGCGAAGAGCGCGTACAGGCCGCCGAGCAGAATGCCCTGGATGATCGTGTCGAGCCAGCTCATCGCGCATGCGCTCCGAAATAGGCCGCGTGGATATCCTCGCGGCTGAGTGTTGCCGGCGTGCCCGTCAGCGTCACCCGTCCCTCCATCATGCAATAGACCCGGTCGGCCACCTTCAGAGCCTGGCCGATATCCTGCTCGACAATGACGATTGCCGCGCCGGTCGCGCGGATCTTGGGAAAGGCCGCATAGATGTCCTTGACCACGACGGGCGCGAGGCCAAGGCTCACCTCGTCACAGAGCAGGACCCGCGGATTGGACATCAGTCCCCGGCCGATCGCCACCATTTGCTGCTGGCCGCCCGAAAGCGCCATGCCGGGCTTGTGCCGCCGCTCCTTCAGCACGGGAAAGAGCTCGTAGATTGCATCCAGTGTCCAAGTGCCGTCGCCGCTGCGGCCGTATTTGCCGATCAGCAAATTCTCCTCGACCGACAGCGAGGGAAAGAGGCGCCTGCCTTCCGGCACCATGGCTATGCCGAGCCGCACGACGTCGGGCGCGGACAGCGCGCCGATCTCGGCGCCGGCAAAGCGGATATGGTTTGGCGCATTGCGGATCAGCCCGGAGATCGAGCGCAGTAGCGTCGACTTGCCGGCGCCATTGGCGCCGATCACGGCCACCGTCTCGCCTTCGTTCAGCATCATGTCGACACCGAACAGCGCCTGGAAGTCGCCATAGAAGGCCGTCAGGCCGTGTGTCTCGAGCACCGCCATTAGACCTCGATCCCGAGATAGATTTCGCGTACCTCTTTCGAAGCCATGATGGTGTCGGGATCGCCGATGCCGATCACCCGACCGAAATGCAGCACGACGAGCCGGCTGACCACGGAAGTCAGAGCATGCAGCACATGTTCGACCCAGATGATCGACACGCCACGGCCGTGGATCTCCCGAATCGTCTCGACGAGCTCCTGACATTCTCCTTCCGTCAGGCCGCCGGCGATCTCGTCGAGCAGCAGGATCTTGGGGTCGGTGGCTAGCGCCCGGGCGAGTTCGAGTCGCTTGCGCTGCAGCAGCCCAAGCGTCCCCGCCGGCTGGTTCGCCTTCGGGTAAAGCCCGATCTTGACGAGAATGTCGACGCATCGATCGCTGACTTCGCGCTCGGTCTTGCGTGAGCCGAAGGCCGCTGCGACCAGCAGGTTCTCGAAGACCGTCAGCTTTTCGAACGGCTGCGGGATCTGGAATGTCCGGCCGATGCCGGCAAGACATCGCGCCATCGGCGGCTGCCGCGTCACGTCGACGCCATCAAGCTGGATGCTGCCTGCGTCGACACGAATGTTGCCTGTTATCAGGTTGAAGAGGGTAGATTTGCCGGCTCCGTTCGGCCCGATCACTCCGAGCGCCTCGCCACTTTCCAGCGCAAACGAAACCCGGTCGGCGACTTTCAGGGCGCCGAAGCTTTTCGATAGCTGGTCGAGCACGAGTAAGGGCATCAGGGTCTCGGGTTTCAGGCATCCGTTGCACTGGCGGCCGGGGTTGAGCGCCGAGCCGATCGCGCGGTAGGTCCACCGCCTGGGCGTTGGCTCAGGCGATGGCTTCCATCTTGCCGCCCATCGGGATATTCGGCGCCGTCTGGTTGTCGACGATGATGAGGTCGTAGCCGCCGCCGTCCTTTAGGCGCCACTGGCCGCCGACAAGCGGAGTCTTGGCGATGTTCTTGGTCGCGAAAGGCGGTACGTTTGCGCCGTCCCAGGCGACCCTGCCGACGATCGTCTCGAGGTTCGTGGCGGCGATGGCCGAAATCACGGCCGCGCTGTCGTTCGGATCGGCCCGCTTCATCACGTCAGCCGCCACTTCGAACAGCGCATGGATGAAGCCGATTGGCTGGGTCCAGGGACGACTTGTCGCCGCTGTGAAGCCGTCCGCAAGATCCTTGGAGCTCTGGCCGGTCAGCGATGACTTGAACGGATGACTTGCCGACCACCAGACTTCGCTCGAGAGGTTGTGGCCGTTCTTGCCGAGCGCCTCGACCGCCTGAGGGAACAGGATAGCCTTGCCGATGGAGGCGACCTTCGGCTTGAAGCCCTGCTGCTGCGCCTGGTTCCAGAAAGTGGTGAAGTCCGGCGGGATCATCACGCCGGTGATGATCTCGTCGCCATCCGACTTGAAGGCATTGATCTGCGCGGAAAAATCGTCAGTCAGGTTCTGGTAGCGGCCGGGGTCGTTGAGCGTATAGCCGAGCTTGTCCAGGACCGGCGGGAAGCCAACCTGCTTGTCACCCCAGGCATTGCCGTCGCCGTCATTGGGGAATAGGCCACCGACCTTCTTGTCGGTCGTCACCTGGCCCCACATGTTGGTATAGACGGCGATGACGTCTTCAAGGCCCCAGAAGAAGTGGAAGGCGCTGTTGAACGGCTTCCACGACGACGGGTCACCCGGATTGGCCTGCTGGCCGATGAACCAGGGCTGCCACGGCGCCATGGTCGAGATGCAGGGCACTTCCTCGGCCTCGCAGGTCGTCGCCACCGGGTTGGTCGTCTCGGGCGTCGACGCGACCAGCACCGCATGCACCTCGTCGGTGACGATCAGTTCCTTAGCGACTTCGGCGGCGCGGTTCGGGTTGGACTGGCTGTCCTTTACCACGACTTCGTAATTCAGTCCGGCGGCCTTGGTCGCCGCCATGAAGCCGTCAATGATGAACTTGTCGGCTTCGGCGAAGGCGGCCAGCGGACCGCTCTGCGGGCTGACATAGCCAAGCTTGATGGGGGCACCCTGTGCGATGGCCGGCATGGTCAGCCCTGAGGTCGCCGCCACTGCTCCAGTTGCGGCGGCAGACTTCAGCAGATCACGTCTCGTAAACATATGCCTTCCTCCTCCCAAAAGAATTCAATATGGCGGACGGTGTCCGCTCCATGCGTCCTGCAAGAGCGCGCGGATCGATCCATGATCGATCGGACGCGGGTTCGAGTAGGGACTTCTGGTGGCGATCTCGGCCGCGCGGTCCAGATCAGCCTCGCTGAGGCCGAAATCCCTGAGCGCCTTCGGCGAGCCGATTGATTTCGCGAAGTCGTAAAGCGCCTGCCCGGGCGTGCCGCCACCGAAAATGTCCGAGATCGGCTTCATCAGTTCCGGCACGGCTGATGCATTGAAGCCGATCGTGTGCGGCAGCATGATCGCATGCGTCTCCGCATGCGGCGTGTCGAAACTGCCGCCCAATGTGTGGCAGATCTTGTGATGTAGCGACATCGAGGTCTGGCCGAGCACAGTGCCGCAAAGCCACGCGCCGTAAAGTGCTTTCTCGCGGGCTGAACTGTCACGCGGGCTTTCGATAATAGCAGGCAGCGCTTCCTTGAGCGCCCGCATCCCGTCGATGGCCATCATTGACGTGATCGGGTTGCGGTCCGGCGCATAGAGCCCTTCGGCGGCGTGCGCGATGGCGTTCAGGCCGCTGGTGATGCTCATGCCGACGGGCAAGCCGAGTGTTAGCTCCGGGTCGTAGATGACGACCTCGGGTGTGATTTTCGGGCTGCGCACGGTGGTCTTGACGCCGTTCTCCGTCTGGCCAAGGATCGGCGTCACTTCGGAACCGGCATACGTCGTCGGCACGACGATTTGCTGGATATCGGTGCGATAGGCAATCGCCTTGCCGAGCCCGGTGGTCGAACCGCCGCCGAGCGATACGATGCAATCCGCGGCGGCCTCGGCCGCGCGCGCGACGGCGCGCTCGGTAACCTCGACCGGCGTATGCATGGCCGCATCGGTGAACGTGCCGACCGAGAGCGAACCCAGCCGCGTCGACAGGGCCTGCGCATCCGCCGCCTGATGCGACGTCGAGAGCACCAGCGCGCGCCGGCAATTTAGCGCCTCGACCCATTTGCCCACATCCGCGCTCGCTCCGTTGCCGAAGACAATGCGTGCAGGACTTCCCTGGTAGCTGAACGACAGCGTCATGTCGCGCCACGTCCTTTCTTCGCCCTCACCATGACGAAGGTAAAGTCGAGTGTTGAACTCTCGCCTTTGCCTGATGGCTTGAACTCGCCGATCAGCTCTTCCTTGACGCCAAACAGGGCATCACGGGCGAGGTTTGCATCGCCGCCGTCATAGACATGCGTGCTGATCGTCTCGAAGCCATCCGCCTTGATCAGGAAGTGCAGATGTGCGGGGCGCCGGAGTGGAAAGCCAAGGCCGCCAAGCATCTGGCCAACCGGCCCGTCGCAGGGCACGGCATAGCCGCCCGGCCGGACTGTCTTGTAGCGGAAATCGCCTTTGGTGTCGGCTGTGAACACGCCGCGAAGATTGAATTCGGGTTGTTGGTCCGGTTGCTGGTTCTCGTAGTAGCCTTCATTGTTGGCTTGCCAGGTCTCGATCGTGGCACCCGCGACGGGCTGCCCATCGAGATCCTGTACATGGCCGGCCACCGCCAGAACGGGGCCGACGCCGTCGAGCGAGATATTGGAGTCGAGCGCTAATCGGGGTGCGTCGGCACGATAGAACGGCCCGCGCACCGTATTGGGCGTTGCGCTCTTCGGCCGGCGGGTATTGATCTCCTCGATGAGCGCGGTGACCCCCAAAAGGTCCGAAAGCAGCACCCATTCCTGCCGCCGTCCATCACTGGCGTGACCAACCTCGGTGAGGAATTCCACCGTCCGTCGCCAGTCGGCATGGGTCGGACGCGTCTCGCGGATGAGCTCGTGCAGGTGTTCTATGAAGGATACCATGAAAGCTTGCAGAGGCCCCTCCGCATGCTTGTCGAGCCGCTCGGCCACAAGCTGCGCAGAATTGCGCTCGCTGAACGTTATATCTGGCATGACTCCTCCCATGACGATAACTTAGCAGCCCGGAACTGAATGCTTGATAATTTTTTTCGTGATTTGTATGCGTATTTGTTATGAAGATCGACGAGCGACATCTGGTGCAACTTGCGGCGGTCGTCCAGGCAGGAGGCGTGACCGAAGGTGCGACGCTGCTGGGGCTTAGCCAGCCGGGAGTGTCGCGCACGCTTGCTATGCTGGAAAAGCGGCTCGGCGAGCCATTGTTCATCAAAGGCCGAAGGCCACTGCAGCCGACGCCGCTCGGCCGGGCCCTGGCAGACCACGGCCAGGCCATGCTCATGGCGTCGCGCAAGGCGTCCGCGTTGGTCGAAGGCTTCCGGCACGGCCGGACAGGGCTCGTGCGCGTTGGCGGCACGCCGTTCTTCATGGACGCGCTCATCGCAGGCATGATCGCCGGTTTCCAGAACGATTTTCCCGAAGTCCGTATCGAACAGAGTTATGACTATCTTCCCGAGTTGCGCGCGGCGATCGTCGCCGACCGCATCGACCTCGCCATCTGCCCGATCGATATGCTCGACGAGGGATCGGGGATGCGTTTCCAGGAATTGCTGCCGGGCCGGAACGTCGTGGCCTGCCGACTTACCCATCCGCTTTTGCTCAAGCGCAAGCTGACCGGGTCCGATTTGCTTGAGTATCCCTGGATAGCGCCGCCGCCCGGCAGTCCGCTGCTTGCCGACCTGCGCAGCCTCGTTCTCTCGCTCGGCGCAACGGAGACCAAGATCCGCTATGCTGGCGGGTCGCTGACCAGCGCGATCAACTACATGAAGGAGAGTGACGCGCTCACCATCCTGCCGCACAGCGTGGTTTTCGCCTATCGCAACGACAAGGCGATCACCGCCCTGCCGGTCAACATCCCGCATCCGGAACGCGCGCTCGGCTTGCTCAGGCGCACAGGAGACGTGGGCGCACCGGCTATCGAGGCGTTCTCGACGCATATTCGCAAAAGTTTTGAGAATCTGAGGCATCTGATCAAGCGCCACGAACAGTCCGTGATCTGGGGGATGTGAATTCGTGGCTGGCGGCGGGTGCCGCCACGCCGAATATCAGAATGTCGCCGAATCGTCCGGCCACAGCATGACCGGTGCCGCGACGGTGTCGACCACCGGACCGAGGCCGTGCCAGGCACGGTTGGCGTAGACCAGGGCCTCGGCCTGCCGCGTGGCATGTGCACCGGGCGAGACCGATGTCAGCTCAGCCGTGACCAGACATGCCCCCGGCGTCTCCAGCCGACCTCGAAGTTCGGCCCGGAACCAGAGCTCGACCTGAGGATAATAGGGCTCGCCGCCTTCGAGCCGAGCCCATTGAACATCTGGCCCGAAGCGATCTCTGCCCGATGTCGCACAGAGCCGGGCGAGCTGCATGTCGGCGCGGCGAACGAAGTGGACGACCACCGATGCCGCCCGCTCCACCACTTTCGCACTCGACGAGGATGCCGAGAGCGAAAAGGCCACCATGGGCGGCACCGCGCTGATCGAGATCAGTGAGCTCACCGTCAGCGCCACCGGACCTTCGCCCGCATCGGCCGTGATGATCGCCACGCCCGACGGGTGATGCCGGAACGCTGCCATGAAGGCTTCGGTGATGCCTTGGCCACCGCCAGCGGCACCCGTTTCGGCGGCCGCCACCTTGTCCGGCATGCCTCTCGCGGCCGCGCTCATTTCTTCTCGATCAGGTCGTAGAACTGCCAGACGCGATCGCTCCATACGCCGGCAATGTCGCGGCCGGCGGCGGCGACGATGTTGGGATTGATCGTGAAATGGTTCGCCGCCGTCAGCATCTCGCGATAGATCCGCTGCATCACGCCGTAACGCAACGAAGCGCCGCCGAGCGCGCGGTAGACGAAATGGCAGGCATCGACGCCGCCCTCATGCACTTCGGACTTGGCGAGATGCACAAGGCTTATCTGGCGGGTCGTCATGCGGTTGCCGGCTTCGATCGAGGCCTCCACGTCGCGCCAGACCTCGAACAGGAGGGCGCGGGCGGCGCGGACTCGGGCTTCCGCGCGGCCGAAATCGAACCAGAACTTATCGCTCTCGCCGAGCATGCCGGCACGGCCTGTCTTGGTCTTGGCATATTTGGCAGCTTCGTCAAGCATGCGACGTGCCGCACCGATCGCCCACCCGGAATGGCCGATGGCAGCGAGGCCGACGACGCCGAGGCTGAAGAATTCCTTCATACGCTGCGGCTCGGCGGTCAGGATCGGGAACACCATGTCGTCAGGGATGAAGACATCGTTGGCGGCATAGTCGATGCTGCCCGTCGCCTGTAGGCCGAGTGAATTCCAGTTCCCGAGCAACTCGTGCTCTCCGACTGGCGCATGGGCGCAGAGCACGATCACGTTGCCCTTCTCGTCCTTCGCCGGGTGACCGTTTCCATCGTCGAGCAGCGCTGCCGTATGGGTATAGGTGGCGTGGTAGATGCCGCTGGCATAGGCCCACTTGCCGTTCAGCCGATAACCGCCATCAACCTTCTTCAGCATGCCCGTCGGCGTGCCCTGGCCGGAAAACCGGTTATCGGTCTTGCCGTCGAACAGGCGGCCGATCGCCGTATCGGGCAGGAAGGCCGCCGACATCGCGCCGATGCAGGTGTGCACCATCGAGATCCAGCCGGCCGCGCCGCTGTGATAGGTGATGGCTTCAATGAGCTGAAGTCCCTGGGTCGGCGACAGCTGCGCACCACCGATATCCTCGCCGGCGAAGACATGGCTCATCCTCAGCGGCTTGAGCGCCTCGAAGGTCTCCTCGTTGAGGCGGCCGAGCTTTTCATTGTCCTCGGAATTCTTGTCGAGGATCGGGCCGACCTTGTCGACATGGGCCAGGAGGGACGCGAAGTCCGTCTTCGTGCCCTAGTAGCCTGATGCGTGCTTGATTAGTGCATTCATGACAATTCCTCCTTGATAGACCTGATCATAAAGCCCGCCTGACGGCGCCGCTCCTTTGGTTTCACCCGGCGAGGAAGTCGCCGATGGCAGTGACGGTGCGCGGATCTTCCTGCATAGCGAAATGGCCGACCTCCTTGATGATCAGCGTCAGCGCATTGGGAATGCTCTTTTCCCAGATCGGCGCCTGCGAGGCCGGCAGCATGCGGTCCTTGTCGCCCCAGACGATAAGTGTCTCATTCGGAATCCGGCTCAACCAACGGCCGAGATTGGGGTGACCGAAACCATGCCCCTTGAGAATGTTGCCGAGCGCCGGGCCTTCCTTTTCGCGTGCCGCGACGAAATCCTCGACCGAGGGGCATTCCGAACCGCCGGGGAAATAGCGCGCCGCGACTTCGACATTGTGGGCCAGATATCCAGGCAATTCCTGCGGCGGGACCGCGCCAAGATCGGTGCCGGGATGGTCCGTGTGATTGAGGCCGGCCGGGGCGTTCAGCACCAGCTTGCCAAACTGCTCGCCAGAGACGGCGGCGATTTCGGCCGCCATCCAGCCACCCATGGAATGTCCGACCAGATGCGGCCGGTCGAGGCCGAGCGCTTTGACGAGATGGAGGTTATGGACCACCATGTCCTGCATGCCGGCAATATGCGGCGCCTCGCCGCTCTCGCCGAATCCGGGATGGAAGGGAAGGTAAACGCGGAACCGATCCGCCAGCCCGCGCGCCCATTCATGGCCCTCGAGCGTGGCCGCGCCATGCAACGCTAGCACCGCGGGGCCGCGACCGATCGCCTTCACCACCGTTCGGACGCCGTCTATATCCTGGGTCAGAGTTTCAAATTCCATTGAATATCCTCCTCATACAATCTGTCAGGCCGCGTCGGCGGCGATCAGCACCTTGCACTGCGTCGTCCGGCGCTTGAGTGCCTCGAAGGTCTCGGGCACTTCGCCGAAACCGATCCGGTCGGTGATCAACGCTTGCGGGCGATAGCGGCCCGGCTCGAGTGCCGCGAGCGCGGTCTCGAACTCGGTCATGTTGAAGAACACCGCGAAGATGAGCTGGATTTCCTTCGACAGCGCCGCGAACGGATCCCAGTCGTCACCGCCGACGCAGAGGCCGACGCCGACCACGGTTCCGTGGACCCGGACCAGTTTGCAGGCGAAATCGATCAGGCCGCGTTTGCCCACGCATTCGAAGACAATGTCGGGCTCGCCGCTGCTCTTGGTCCGAAACTCATCCGCGAGACCGGGATGTCGGCTCCCGCGAAGAGCCAATTGCGTCTTCCAACGCCTATTGGGCGCAGTGCCCGTTCAGCCGCGTTGTTGTCAATCGCAGCCCGGCCCTCTTCCAGGAACAGGCAGAACGGAACCTTGCCTTGCATGCGGGACTGGCTCCCCATCATCTGTTCAGGAAAACGCGAGGACGGCCGGACCAATCATCTAACAATTAGTGCGAATTGAACATGCAAGGGGCAGAGATCGCCGATCTCCCCCTGGCCTACGTCCTTTGCGCGTCTTTCAGACACGCGGCGCCGCAGGCGCCAGCCGCCGCTTGGCCATCGCCAAAAGCCGATGCGCCGCGACGTTCTCGGCATAGTCCCGATAGGCGGGATCTCGGCTCAGCATGCGCTCTTCGGCGCGGGCGCGCAGCAAATAGATAAGACTGATGATCGCCAGCATGCCAGCCCGCGCAAGTCCTTCGGCCAGGCCACTGGCGATGAAGCTCGGAAACGCAAACAGCCACCAGGCGATGTTCTTCGAGACATAGGCCGGATGTTTGATGAAGCGGTAGGGGCCTGATGTGATGATGCCGCGATGGGTCAGGTTGGAAAATCGCGGTCCGAAGGCGACGGTCGCCCAGACGTAGATAACCGTGCAGAACAGCGTCGCGACGCTCCAGAGGATGAAGACCACCGACCCCTCCTGGATAATGCTCTCCCAACCCGGTCCGTCGCCATAAGGCACGAAGGCATGCGAAATCACCGGGAAGAACGGCTCATAGCAGATCAGGCAGACGAGCCAGCCGAGCGCCGTCGTCTCCAACGCCCGGACATGCCATCCGAAAAGCTTGAAGGTGGCGATGTAGCCGCCGGCCGCCAGGATGACGTCGAGAAGCAAGACGAGCCGCAGCAAGCCTTCGAACCAGGCGGCTGAAAGTGAGGGAAACAGCCAGGCCGGCTTTTCGGCAAGATCGGAAAGTGCGGCTATGCCGCTTGAAAACATCAGCACGAGGAAGAAGCATTTGATCGCGAGCAGCCGCAATGCGAACAGCACGTCTTCTTCGCGAAAATCCTGCATCAGCACCGCACGGCCGACCTGGTTGAGATAATCGTCGGGCTCCTCGGCGACGAGATCGGTGACCGCGACGTAAAGAATGGTGGCGCCGACAAGAGCGATGGAGATGGGGATGGCCGTATGGCCGGCCTCGATGAACCATCGAACCGCCGACGACTGCGTGAAAAACGGAAAGATGGAACAGGCGATGACGACCGCACCCAAAAGCGCGGCGAGTCCGACAATCTTGGTTCCGATGCGCCGCCAGGAAGCGGCGGGAGCCTCATGCCGCCTCTCTCGCAATGCCCAGGCCCGGCGCGCAGCCGGTGTGCCGTCGACGACGATCCACGCCAGGAGAAGACAGAGGACCGAAAGCGCCATCGCCTTGCCAGGATCAAGCCGCAGATAGGTCGCGAGCGCAATGCCGACGAGAACGCCGGCAAGGGTCGCAGCTTGAGTGACCAGGGGACTCCTGGTGAGGGTATCCCTGTCCTCCGATATCGGCACGCGCTCGGCTTTCTCGATCACATTGCCGGCTGGACGGAGCGTTTCCGCGCCGCCTTCACCGCCTGCGCCAACGCTGCTTCAACTGTGAACGGTGACCGCTCTTCCGGCACTGAGATCATCGCAAGGTCGAGCTTGTCATAATCGACCATGTAATAGCCCGATCCGGTAGCGATGACCGCATCGGGTCTGATCGTCAACAGGTCCTGCGCCATCGTGCCGATGAACATCGGCCCGCCCCAGATGTAACGGAAAGCATAGATTGGAATACCTTCAGCCGAAGTGCCAAGGCGGCGGATATCGGTCTTCAGGCGGCGATCAGACCACGAGGTACCCGAGGAGCTCGATGAACTGCTTGAACTGGAAGAGCTGCTGGAACCAGAGCCGCCGCCCATGCCGCCGCCAGAGCTGGAATTCCCACTGGAACTGTTCTCGGAGCGGGCGAAAGCCGGTTGATTGCTATTTACGGCCACTTTTCTAACGGCGGGCGTGGTTTTCCTGCCAGGCGTAACGTTCCTGGCGGGCTCCTCACTGGCGAATAGCGTCTTGGCGCCAGGGTCGAAGATGCAACTCTGCAAGATTGCGCCTGAACCTGCAAGGAAGGTCGAGCAAAGCAGAACACGGATGATGAGCTTTCTTGTCATGTAGGGCGCCCCCGGATCGCCGTTTAGAAGAGATCGTACCTCGGATTTCGCTTTACCCATGTCGCCTTGGCGAGCTGAACGAGCCTGTCATCGAGCGATTTGGTTTTTGGAAGCGCCTTTTGTTCCTGAGCGGTCAGCTCGGCGGCAAAGGTCTCCTCCACTTTCTTCTTGGCGGCATTCGGCAAGGCCTTGAGCGCCGCCTTTGCCTGGTTCTTCGGATCGCCACTGCCTGGCATGTTGACGGCGGTCGCCAGCGCGAAATAACGGGCCGCCGTTACCAGGTTGTCAGCGTCCGCAGCGTCTTCCTTCGCCAGTATCGCGCGGTCGAGTGCACCCCAATAGTCGCCACGTTCGGCGCCCATCTCCAGCCACTTCGCAGCTTCCGCCTTGTCCGCGGCAACGCCGATGCCGTCGCGGTACATGCGCCCGAGATTAGTCGGGGCATAGGGTTGACCGCCCTCTGAAGCCCGCGTGAAAAGGTCGAGCGCTTTCGGGAGATCCTCCGGGGCGCCTTTTCCGAAACGGTAGACGAGCGCAAGATTGTTCAGCGAATAGATGTCGTTGCGCTGGACGCCGGCTTCGTAGAAGCGGATGCCGCGCTCCGGATCAGCCGGAACGTTGACGCCGTTCAGGAAGATATAGCCGAGCTCGTTCATCGCGTAGGTATGGCCGAGATCGGCGGCCTGCAGCATCAAGCGTAATCCCAGCTGCTGATCGGCCTTGGTGCCGCGGCCGTAGTAGAGGGCCTTGCCGTAGCTGTGCAGGGCAAAGGGATCGCCCTTGGCCGCACCAGCCTTGGCGATCTCGCTTGCCTTGGTTGCATCGCGCGGAACGGAGGCGCCGGACTCGTAAAGGCTCGACAATTCGTAGATTGCCCGGACATGCCCGGCATCCATCGCCTGCTTGATCGTTGCGAAAGCCGTCTTGGTGTCGCGGTTGGCAAGCTGGGCGCGGCCGAGCTGGTAGACGAAGCGGGCCACCTCGGGATAGGCCTTTATCGCCTCGGTGCAGGCCGGCAGGGCATCATCGGGGTCGATTTCGTTCGGCAGCTTGCCTGCGGTCACGCCCTGCAGGTCGAGGGGTGCGGCGGCTGCGGTGTCGCAGGCGTCGAGCACCGGCTTGAAGGTGACGGTGGCGGGCGGCAGATCGTCGTTGGCGGCCTGCAGCGTCAGGGCGAAAGGCTGATTCTCCGTGCCGATCTGCGGCTCGTAGGAAAGGCCCGGAATATCGGCTGCCTCAAGCACATGGCCGAGCCCGATTACCCGGTCTCCGGCGCGCAGCGTGCCCTTGTCGGGTAGGGCTGCGACCTTGAAGGTCATTTCCGCCGCCGATGCCGGCACGACCGGCAGGCTGGCCGCGACGGGGCCGACGCCGATCGTCGTGCCGACGTCGCGCGACAGGGTCTTCAGATAGGCGTCGGCATCGGCAAGCCGCACCTGTTTTTGCTGTTCGAGCTGGGCGAGTTTGGCGCCGGCATCCGCCGAGACGGTGATCGCGACGACGCCCTGCGTCGCCTGGCCATAGGGATCACTCACGGTGTAACCGATCAGGCCGACGGTTCCGGCGGTAACACCTGAGGAATCATAGGTCAGCGCCGTCAGCGCCGCGGCGGGCATCTTGGCGCCCTGCTCGACCGGCTTGCCGTCGAAGGTGAGTTTGCCGGTCTGGGGAAGTTGGGTCAGGGTGACGAGCAGCGTCGAGCCGGTTTCGTCATGCGGCGGGGCGATCGGCAGCTTGGTGGCGGCAGCACCTTCCGGCACGCTCACCTGCTGCATCGACTCGACGCTTGGCGGCGGCGGCGCCGGAATGAAATAGAAGCTGTCCATCAGCGAGGAGTTTTCCCAGGGGACCTGCTTGCCGCCGGTCATGGCGATGACGTCGCGGCGCACATCGGTCAGCACCTGGCGGATTTCCTTATTGGGTTCGCTGGCGCGTTTGATGAAGGATTCGGAATAGGGGCTCAGCGCCCCGGCGCCATCGAGCGCCACCTGGCCGGGTTCCGTGGAAAAGGCGATCAGACTGCCGAGATCGCTGTCGATGCGCGCAAGCCCGCGGGTGGCGCCGACCGGTTCCAGTTTTTCCGCCATCCAGAATTTCTGAGCGTTGAACGGATTGTTGCGACAGGCATCGAGGAAGATCAACTGCACCCGCGAATTCTGCTTGAGATGGTTCAGGATGAGGTCGAGCGGCATGGTCTGCGTCTCGACGTCATAGGGCGTTTCCAAGGTCGCATCGACCGGCACGATGAAATTCTGCCCGCCCACCTGGATGCCGTGGCCCGAATAATAGATCAGCCCTGCCTCGGCATTGCTGGTCGAACGCAGGAAGCGGCGCACCGTATCCTCGAGCCCGATGCGATCGACATTGATGCCGATCGTCACGTCGAAACCGGCCGCCCGCAACGTGGCTGCGACCTCTTCGACATCATTGGCGGGGTTGGGAAGCGAAGGCAGCGTCTTATAGACCGAATTGCCGATGACGAGGGCGACGCGGCGGCCGCTCTCTTGCGTGATGGCGGCATGCGCGACGCCGATCGACAGCAGTATTGCCGCCACGGTCAGCAGATAAGCGCATAGTCTCCAGGCATTGTGGAACTTGGGCATGGCTCGATCGCAAACATTCTATTGTTTAAGTTCAATAAAATTTGCTGGCCTGCTGGTGCTAGGCCCCCTCCGCATTCATCGTTTGAAAATATTCCTCACTGCTAAAAAAAGCAAGCTTCGCCCGCCTCCAAGTGAATTGGAGCAGTCCCCTCAGATTGGAAGCCCATTATCGGCAGGAAAGACTGTCGAATCAGGAATTTTATCCTGCCACCGGCAGTGGATACGTCAGCGCCGGCGAAGTTTCCTTAGCTCCGAAACGTATAGTTGCTGATCGAGGCTGGTTTCATCTCGATGGAGAAGCCCGCCAAGGTCGGCGGCATGTAGGCCGCGCTCTCGATCCGGCAGGGGTCGAGGAAGTGTTCGTGCAGGTGATCGACATATTCGATGACGCGGCCTTCCTTGGTGCCGGATACCGCGATGTAGTCGATCATCGACAGATGCTGCACATATTCGCAGAGGCCGACGCCGCCGGCATGCGGCCAGACCGGCAGGCCGAACTTGGCGGCGATCAGCAGCACGGAGAGAACCTCGTTCAGCCCGCCCATGCGGCAGGAATCGATCTGGACGATGTCGATTGCGCCTTCGGCGATGAACTGCTTGAACATGATGCGGTTCTGGCACATCTCGCCGGTCGCGACCTTCACCGGCGCGATCGCCTGGCGGATCTTGCGGTGGCCGGCAATGTCATCGGGGCTTGTCGGTTCCTCGATGAAGAAGGGCTTGGCCGGGGCAAGCGCCTTGACCCAGTCGATCGCCTGGCCGACATCCCACACCTGGTTGGCGTCGATCATCAAGTAACGATCGGGACCGATCACCTCGCGGGCGATCCTCAAGCGGCGGATATCGTCGTCCAGGTCGCGGCCGACCTTCATCTTGATATGGTTGAAGCCGGCGTCGATCGCCTCCTTGCAGAGGCGCCGCAGCTTTTCGTCCTCATAACCCAACCAGCCCGCCGAGGTCGTATAGCAGGCGTAGCCCTCTTTTTCGAGGATGGCGATACGTTCGGCCTTGCCTGCCTCGGCGCGCTTGAGGATCTCGACGGCCTCCTCACGCGTCAGCACGTCGGTGAGATAGCGGTAATCGACGATATCGGCGATCTCCTCAGGCGACATCTCGGCGACGAGCCGCCAGACGGGCTTTCCCGCCTGTTTGGCAAGCAGATCCCAGACGGCGTTGACGACGGCGCCGGTTGCCAGATGAATGGCGCCCTTTTCCGGGCCGATCCAGCGCAACTGGCTATCGCTGGTCAGATGTCGCCAGAATTTTCCGGGATGGGCGAGCACGTCGCCGAGGTCGGCGCCGACCACGAGATGGCGCATCGCTTCGATCGCCATGCAGCAAATATCGTTGCCGCGGCCGATGGTGAAGGTCAGGCCATGGCCGGCAAGATCAGACGCATCGGTGTCGAGAATGACATAGGCGGCCGAATAATCCGGATCGGGGTTCATCGCATCCGACCCATCCAGGCTTTGCGAGGTGGGAAAGCGGAGATCGAAGACACGAAGGTCGGTGATGCGGGTCATGGTTGTTCTCCCAATTGCAATAGCCCGATCGGCCGGCACGACTGCCGGCCGCAACATCAGCTGAGGTCAGATCGTCCAGCCGCCGTCGATGGCGATTGCCTGGCCTGACGTGTAGGTGGCGCCGGCGAGATAGACGGCGAGATCGGCGATCTCCTCCGGCGAGCCGAGCCGGCCCATCGGCTGGCGGGCGATGAAGGCGGCGCGGGCTGCGTCATAATCGCCCTGGGCGCGCATGCGGTCCTGCAGCGACGGGCTTTCCACCGTGCCGGGGCAGATGGCGTTACAGCGGATGCCCTCGGCGACATAATCGGCGGCAACGGATTTGGTCAGCCCGATGACCGCCGCCTTGGTGACGCCATAAGCGAAGCGGTTCGGGACGCCCTTGATGCTCGAGGCGACGGAGGCCATGTTGATGATCGACCCGTCCTTGCGTTCGCGCATGCCGGGCAGCACGGCGCGGATGGTGCGGATCATTGCCTTGACGTTGAGGTCGAGCGCAAATTCGAAATCGGAATCCTTCATCTCGAGGATCGAGCCGGCGTGAACGAAGCCGGCGCAGTTGAACAGCACGTCGACCGCGCCGATCTCGGCAACGACAGCCTTGACCGCATCCTCATCGAGCACGTTCAACTGATGGGTGGAAACTCCGGTTTCCGCAGCTAACGTCGCCAGCGCCTCGGTATTGATGTCGGTCGCGTGGACCTTGGCGCCCATCGCGGCAAAGGCTGCCGCCGTCGCCCGGCCGATGCCCTGGCCGGCGGCGGTGATGAGCACGGTCTTGCCGGAAAGTCTGTTTGTCATGTCACGGGCCTTTTCTGGAAGTGTCTACGCTGGACGATGGAATGCAATTTGTGTTGACGAGGACTAAAGCGCGTCGCATCAAACTTGGTTCATGCGACGCGCTTTAGTCCTTTGTTTTTATGCATGTCGTTACCCCGGAACCGCTGCACACTTCCGGGCGACATGCATTAAGGCATACGCCTTTTCCCACTTTGCGCGCTCTGACCGCCCTCCGGCAAGATAGTGCTGGCAGCCTGCCACCTGGTTTGGTTTCCGGAAGCGTGCGATATCTCGCGTGATACCGAGCTGCGTCTTCAGTGATGATTTGTCTGTTTATAGACAAACAGACGATCAGCCAAGGGTCAAGCGTAAACTTTTCCTTTTCCGACCGTGGTTCTGCGTATATGCAGATTGATATTCACAGGAGGAAGGAATGGAGACCGACGAGTCAGACCGCTACCGCGCTCCTGCGCTCGATAAGGGCCTCGATATCCTGGAATTGCTCGCCAGCGTCGACAGCGGTCTCACCCAGGCGGAAATTGCCAAGCGGCTCGACCGCAGTCCCAACGAATTTTATCGCATGCTCGACCGCCTGGTGCGCCGCGGTTACGTCACCCGGCTGGATGGCGACCGTTATTCGCTGACGCTGAAGCTTTTCGGTCTTGCGCAACTGCACACGCCGGTGCGCCGGCTTGCTTCCTACGCCACACCGCTGATGCGCGATCTCGCCCATCGCACGCGCCAGGCCAATCACCTTGCCGTCTTCGATCGCGGCGCGGCTGTCGTCATTGCCCAGCAGGAGGCGCCGGATTACTGGGGATTCTCGATCCGCATCGGCGCCCATATCAGCCTGTTCGACACCGGTTCGGGGCATGTGCTGCTCGCCTTCCGCAGTGAGGAGGAGCGGGAGATGATGATCTCGGAACATGTGCGCAGTCGCGCCGACATCGAGCTCGGCGCCGATTTCTACGATCGTCTCGACCAGATCCGCGAGCGCGGCTACGAGATGATGGCGAGCGCCCAGACATCCGGCGTCTACAATCTCTCCGCGCCCGTTCTCGGGCCGGATGGGCGCTGCATCGCCGCCCTCACCTGCCCCTTCATTGCGCTTGTCAATGCACCCACGGCTCCCGATATCACCCAGGCGATCATGCAGGTGCAAAAGACCGCCAACCAGCTTTCGCTGCTTGCCGGCGCCGACGTCGCAAGCCCCGCCTGACGGGCGATAATTTTTATTTGAACAATCCATTCACCGGGGATAGCTTGCGGTACAGCCTGCCTTGGAGGAGAAAAGCGTGCTCATCGACACCCATCTGCACATCATCGATCGCTCAGCACTGCCCTATCCCTGGCTTTCCCAGGTGCCCGATCTCGATCATGATTTTCTCTATGAGACCTATGCGGCCGAGGCGCGGCGCTGCGGCATCACCACGGCGCTGCACATGGAGGTCGACGTTGATCCCGCCGCGATGCAGGGCGAGACAGACCACATCGCCGGTATCGCCAGAAAGGAAGGCAGCCTGATTGCCGGCGCCATCGTCTCCTGCCGGCCGGAAGAGGAAGGCTTTGCCGCCTATCTCGAGCGGCAAAAGGCCGATTCCTTCGTCAAGGGGTTCCGCCGCGTGCTGCATGTCGTGCCCGACGACGTGTCGGAAGGCGCCCTGTTTCGCGAAAATATCCGCCGCCTTGGCGGCAGCGGCCAGACCTTCGACCTCTGCACATTGCCGCACCAGGCAGGCCGCGTGAGCGCCCTCGTCGATCTCGCGCCGGATGTGCAGTTCGTGCTCGACCATTGCGGCGTGCCGGATATCCGCTCCGATGCCTTCGAGCCATGGAAAGTCGGCCTATCGGAGATTGCCCGGCGGCCAAACGTCGTCTGCAAGGTGTCCGGCGTCGTTGCCTATGCCGATGCCGAGACATGGACGGCGCAAACTCTGCGGCCTTATATCGAACATGTGATTGCAAGTTTCGGCTGGGATCGTGTCGTCTGGGGCAGCGACTGGCCGGTCTGCACGCTCGGCGGCGGCCTCTCTACCTGGGTCGCGGCGACCCACGCCGTGCTTTCCGGCAGCAGCGAGACGGAGCGGTCCAAGCTGCTTTCCGCCAATGCACAGCGTCTCTGGTCGCTTTGACGTCACGAAATCACGTGATGTGCTGTGCCTTATAAAAGTGCTACTTTGGCATGTCTTTTGCTTGTGTAAGGACGAAGCGACGCAGTGTTTCGGTTTGGGACGACTTACCACCAAGCAATTGCTAGCTTTAGCCATCTCAGGTAAAAGTTGTCAGACACGGATTTGGCGAATACTTCTAATCCGATGTCCTCAGGAGGGAAAAAATGAAAGAAGAACCGCATTCCGTCGATGTTCACGTCGGAAAGACCATCCGTATCCAGCGTCTGCTAAGGAAAGTTTCTCAGACGGAACTGGGCGATCGGGTTGGTGTAACGTTCCAGCAGATCCAGAAATACGAAAAGGGTTCCAACCGCGTTTCCGCCAGCATGCTGGTTGAAATCGCCGGCGCGCTGAAGGTCGATGTCAGGACGTTTTTCGACGACCTGTCGGCCCCCGATACGGCCAACGACAACCCGGCTCCGAGCGAAGAATTCATTATTTCGCGCGAAGGCGTGCTTCTCAATGCGGCGTTCTTTTCGATCAAGAACGAAGCTCTTCGCAAGAAGATCCTGAAGCTCGTTCAGGCGATTGCCAACACCGAACAGCTGGATAGCGAAGCGGCCGAATAGGCCGTTGTCCTTAAGCCGATCCGCATAAGGGTCAGTGGCGATCGATCAGGATCAGATTCTCGCTGGCGTCCTTCATTGCGATCTTGGCTTTGCTGCCGAGCAGCTTTTCGAGATTGACGTCTAGCTCCCTGTCGGGATCTATGCCGTCCCAATCGATGACGACCTGCAGCAGCGCCATGTTCGTCAGGTGCATCAGATTCCGCAGCTGAAGCTTTTCAGCCTCCTCCTTGGCTGCCGACAGCAGCCGGAAGATCCTTGCGTATTCGCTGCCTGTAGCTTCGTTGCGTTGTTCAAACATCGTTCCCGCCCCTTTGGCCGTGAAACCCTACGATTCCATCACCACTGCATCTTTCTGCCGTTACCGTTATTCAAGCGTTACAGGAACCGCATTGCGCGTGACTTCGGCGTGCAGCAGCTCCCAATGCGAGGTCGCGGCAAAGCGCCAGTCACGGTTAACGGGCAGGAATTCGTCCCGGCGCAGCCAATCCAGCACCAGCCGGGCGTCGCTGCGCTTGCGCTCGACGCGATTCTGGCGGACAGCGGCGAGGATCTGGTCGCGGCGCGGCTTGCGGAAATGGCACTCGTCGACGACCTTGGCATAGGTGCGTTCGGAAAAATGTAGGAAACGGCCGGCAAGCAGCAGTTTCTTGCGCTCGCCCGACGAGATCTCGCCATTGGCAAGAAGCGCATCGATCGTCGGCTCGAAATCGACCCAGGGCACCGAGAGCGGCAGCCAACCCAGCGCCTGCGGTGCATGCACCAGCGCGACGGCTTCGTCGTCGAGCAGCCGCCCGGCCTCGTAATCTTCGAAGATCGAGCCAAGCCCGACCATGCCGAAGGGCGCGCATTCGGCCGCCCGCAACGCGCCCATGCTGGCGCCGCCGGCAACGGCGACATCATGTTCGAGCGCGAACAGAATTTCCTTGTGCCAGACCGAGGGCAGATCGCCGAAATAACCGTCGACGAGGCCGATCGCGGTGGCGCCGTCGTGAACGGCCTTGAGGATATCGCCGCAGGCGGCCGGCGGCCGGAAATCGATGCGAGGAGACATGGCTCTCGCCGCGGCAAGATCGCTGCCAAGGCTGGGGCCTACGAACAGCACCTTCATGGCTGGGCTCCTCTCATGGTGTTGACTGCCCGCATGCCGAGCTGGATGTACTGGCCCGAGATATCGACCTCCAGGCCGGGCACGATCACCCTGACGACCGAGACCGGCAGGGTCCGATGCGCAAACGGCACGACGATGATCTGTTCGATGCCGCTTGCCGCCAGCCGCTCGACAATCTCGCCGATGGTTTCCTGGATCGTCGCAGCGCGGCAATGACGGGCCTGGAACGCGCGCATCCGGCCGTCGCCCTCGCAGAGCTCGACCACCTGCTGCATCGCCGCACTCTGGTCGAGCCGCTGATAGATGCGCGGCGAGAAATCGTCACGGCTGCCGGCAATCGCGGTCAACCGGCTCTGCGCCGCTTCGGTGATGGCGCGCAGCGCCGCGCGCACGGGGTCGGGGTGGCAGCCGCAGCCGCCGCAGACATGCGCCCAGCGCGCGTCGACACGGTCGGAAAGATTGCCTGGCATGATGACGGCCAGAAAAGCGGGAATGCCGATATCCGTGGTCATGTCGAGCAGCAGCAGCCGCATGCCGGCGCGGGTGATCCGATCGGTCATGATGTCGATGACCGCATCGCCGAAGGAGGCGGGATCGATGCGGCTTTCCTTCAGTTGCTGCGGCGATTTCAGCTGGGTTAAGGCCCAGGCGTCACGTTCCACCAGCTCGCAAAGTCCATGCAGGACCGCTTCGGACGGTGTGTTGCCGGAGGCAAGTCCATCGCTCGACTGCTCGAAGCCCGGCGGCCTTTCGCCGCAATGGTCGAGGCCGACGAGCCACCAGGGCACGTAGACAGTGCTGCCGGAAAGGATGTCGAGCCCGGAGCACCAGGGAATGAGACCGTTGCCGATCTCGTCTGGCGCGCAACGGGCGACATTGTCGAGATCGATCATGGCGGCATGTTCCGCCCGCATGCTTGCGGTCGTCGCCAGCGTCACATCGGCGGGTGGGATTTCGGCGATCCGCGTCTCGATCGCTTCCATGGCGGCCGAGGTCATGGCGGCATCGTTGTCGATACCCTTGCCCTGGAAGACCGAGAGCGTATGGCTGTTCGGCCGCGTCGCGAAGGCGACCGGGATGTTCAAGACGTCCAGAGCGGTCAGCAGGCCGACGCGCGTGATGCCGAATTCGCGCAGATGCGGCCTGATGGCTGCAAGTGTCTGAGCAGGCGTGACGGCGCGGTCATGATAATCGCTGACGCCGGCCGATGATCGTTTGAGGTCACCGGCAAGCGTTTCGAGAGCATTTCCGTTTTTCTTCGAATCAAGAAAATGTTCTATCTTTTTGTTTTCACGCAATTCCGGACGCAAAACCGCTTCACACTTTTGCTGGAATTGCTCTAGATCGGCGAAAGCGGACATACCGGTCTCGTCCTTAACGGAACCTCAGCGCATGCGTCAGGCTCTCGAGCGCATTGGCGGAAACGTTGAGTTCATCTTGTTTCATCGCTGCTCTGGCAGCTGCAGAGAAGCGCAGGGACTGTGTCTGAACTGCGGTGGTTTCAGCATTCGTCTTCATGTTCCATCTCCAATTGGTCGGGCAGCTCGCTGCCGTTAACCATTGGAGAGAAACATTGCCCGCGTCATTTAAGCGTTACAGGCTTCGTTAAAAGGCGATGCAATCAGGGAAGACCGGCGAGTTGCAGGCCTTTTATCAGCGGTTCGGTGAAGGCGGGATCGCGATCGGGGACGAAATGACGGATGTCCTCGCTGCGAAAATCGGGGAAGTTTTCCAGCACCGTCCGGGCATAGTTCTCGGCCTTGCCCTTGTCGCCCGCCATCGCATGCGAGGCGGCAAGCAGTCTCGCCGTCGCCTGTTTGGTCTTCACCGGTTCCAGCGCCTCGATCGCCTTTTCATACTCTTCGCGCATGAAGTGGATGCCGCCGAGGTTCCAGTAATAATAGTCCGGCGGCAGTGGATTGAGCTTGAAGGCCGCGCGGCTGAGCTCCAGCGCCCGGTCGAAATCGCCGTCATGGGAAAGCGCGTCGGCAAAATCGGCGAGGATGTCGGCATCGTTGGGATTGAGATCCTGGGCCTGCTGGAAATATTCCAGACTTTCGTCGAAGCGGCGGCGATAAAGCGCCACAAAGCCAAGCTCGCGGTAGGCCCGGCCGCTGTTCGGGTCGGACTGCTGCGCAAGGCGGGCGGCACCGTTGGCCTCATCGAGCAGTTCCTTGTCGCGCATGCCGCGGATCAGCCATTCCATGCCGAGTGCGCGTGACACGCCGGCATGGGCGGCCGAGAAATGCTCATAACGATTGAGCGAGGATTTGAACCATTTGCGCGCCTGGCGCAGATGCTGCAGGTCGGTATGGGCGATCAGCCGCTTGCCTTCGAGATAGAGACGATAGGCAGAGGCCGGCGCCTCGCCAATTGGCATCGCCAATTCGTGGCGCTCGATCGTGTCGGCGAGCGAGGAGACGATCCGCCGCGTCAGATGGGTGAAGGACTCGCTGATCTTCTGCATGACCAGCGGCAGTTCGATGGCCCAGATCACCTCCGACGTCGTCGTCCGGGTCAGCCGGCAAGTCGCAAAGACATCCTCGTCGCGGCCCTGAATGGTGACGTAGACCGCATAGTCGAAGCTGAGGTCGAGCGGGCCGGGCACGGCACGCGCGGGATCGATCGAGCGGCTGAGGATCTCCAGGCTCGTATGCGCCGCAATCACCTTGAAGCCGCGCTGCTGGCTGAGGCCGATGGTGACGTCTTCGAGAAGCGCCCTGCCGACGCGCTCCATCAGCGGATCGGTGAAGATGCTTTCCGGCGGCAGGATGATGATGCGCGGCTGGCCAAGCAGATCGGCAAACATTCCCGGCGCCGATGGGCGCTCCGGCACTGCCGCTTGTGCTGCCGGGATCAGGCCGAGTTCGCGGGCGAGCGCTGTGGTGCTTTCCTCCGGCTCGGTGTCGAAGTCGTCCTTCAGCTGGCTCTTGCACTTCAGATAGGCCTGGCGGGCCGCAGCCGGATCGTTCATCCTGACATGGGTGCGCATCAAGGCGCGATAGGCCGTCTCACTGGCAGGATCGAGTTCCAGCAGGCGCTTGGCAAGTGCGACCTGCTCCTCGTCCGACCTGTCTTCCGACGTCTCGATCAGCCGGGTGAGATGGGCGGAGCGCAATTCGTCGATACGCTGGCGCTCAAAGGTCAGCCAGTCCTCGGCGCCCTGCGTCGGCGATTTGGCGCCTTCCAGCAATTCGCCGTTCAGCATATCGCTGTCTTCGGGGGCGAGCGGCGCTTTCTGCTTCAGGAGATGAACGTCGACCTCCCAGCCGTCCGCAAGCCCGATATGGGTTCGGGTTGCGGCAAGCAGCGGCGGAAGGTCGGCGGGAATGCTCTGTTCGATACGCGACAGCAGCTGGCGCAGGCTGCCGGCACGCTTTTCCGGCAGTTCCGATTGCCAGAGCTGTCGCCTGACGGTTTCGCGGTCCAGTTCGAGATTGGCTTCGGCGGCGAGCATGGCGAGGAGAAAATAAGACTTCTCCGGCAAGGGGAGTTCCCTCCCCGCTGCCAGCAGCCTCGGTCTTCCGAGCAGGCACAGCCTGTTCGTCGACATCTGTCCGGATGTCCGTTGCATCCCGGTTCTCACCCCTGAAAGCCAAGGCGCGCAAACGCAGCCGCCGCAGAAATGATGTTAGAACTATAAGAGCGCCGCGCATAGCGGTAAAAGAAGAAGTTTCAGCGAATATTTGCATTTTCACGTGTCGCTCGCCGAGAAGATGCTTTGCCGATATTTTCCATGAGAGACGATTCGCGTGCCGATGCGGCACTGTCACCAAATATATTTCAATATGGAGTCGGCCTGCCACTGATTTTGTAAGGCGCTTGTTCGGCCCCTTTGACACCGAAGCGCTGTCGATAGTCACCGGGAGAAAGACCTGTAATTTTGCCGAAAACTTTACGAAAAGCGCTCGGATCGTTGTAACCGACCTCCCACGCGATCTTTTCGACAGGCAGCTTGCCGAACTGCAGAAGCTCGCGTGCCTTGCCGACGCGAAGCCGCTGGATGTAATCCCCCGTTGTGAGTCCCGTCGCTTTTTGGAAGCGACGAATGAACGTCCGCCGCTCAAGTCCTGCTTGAGCGGACAAAGCGGCAAGACTCATCTCCTTGCCATCATGCGCCTGAAGCCAATGTTGAACCTTCAAAATAGCCAGGTCTCCGTGATCGAGCCTGGGTGAAAAGGCGCTGTAGTTCCTTTGCTCGCGCCCCGGGGGGTCAATCACAAATGCGCGCGCTGTGCTGATCATGATGGATGGGCCGAGAAAACGGTCGACAAGTCTGAGGGTCAGGTCGATCCATGACATGGCGCCGCCTGCCGTTATCAAATCACCGTCATCGATGATGAGCCGATCAGTATCGACGACAACTTTCGGGAACCGCAATCGGAATTCCTCTTCATAAGCCCAATGCGTGGTTGCGGTTCGACCGGTCAGCAATCCGGTCTCTGCAAGTAGGAAGGCCCCTTTGCACACTGAGGCAAGGCAGGTGCCTTGCGCGTGAAGCGCATGCAGCCATTTGGAATATTCACTCGCAGTCTCTTTCGAAGCAAGCTCTCCTAAACCGGGTGGGATAACGAGGACGCTCGGGGCGTTCTCTTTCCCGGGCGAGGTGTCGAAAATGCACGTTGGAATGCTGTCGTTCGGCTCTTTTTGCCAATGCGTGATCCTTAGCGAAGGCATTTTGCCATCGGTTTGCAGTCTGGTTTGTCTCTCAGCGTAAGTCAGGAGGTCGGTCATGCCCAGGACTGCCGCCGCCTGCGAGCCTGGATAGACCAGGATACCGATTTCTGTCGGAAACTGTCTCATGGCAATATCACCCCGAACTTTGTCGATATCGCCACTCCTATCACAAGGGAGAAGCGGATATCCAGGGCACCTGACGAATTGAAAAGGAACAATCACATGAGCAAGCGTGCAATCATCGCCATCGACCTTCAGAAGGATTATCTGTCATCGGGAAGACACGCTCTTGTCGGAATTGATCAGGCAACTGCCAATGCAGTCAAAGTGTTAGACGCCGCACGCGCATCCGGGGACAGGGTGATCCATATACGCCACGAAGGCAGAGCCGATGCTCCGTTTTTTGCGAGGGGCACAACGGGTGTCGATTTCATACCAGCCGTTGAACCAAAGAGCGGTGAAACCGTCATCACAAAGCACTATCCGAACTCATTCCGGGAAACGGACCTGAAGCAGCAGCTGGACGCAGAAGGTATCCAGGAGGTCGTGCTGGTCGGCGCGATGAGCCATATGTGCATCGATGCCACCAGCCGTGCGTCTGTTGATTACGGCTATGACACCATCATCGTCCATGACGCCTGCGCCACCCGTGATCTCAGTTTTGATGGCCAGCTCATCTCGGCCGCGCAGGTTCATGCCGCATATATGGGCGCGCTTGCTGCTGGCTACGGTAAGGTCCTTGCCGTGAGCGAACTACTGTCAGCTTAATGTGCGTCGACGAAGGACATCGGCGCTGACGATCGCGTTGTCGAGAGTGCTGCCCGCGTCCGCCCCGATGCGGCCATGCTCTTGCAACCGCGAGGTAGATGGCGCCCGAAAGACCTGACACGGATCAAGGCACTCGATAGTTTACACCTTCAACCGAAAGTGGGACTGCGGCTGCAGCTGGACAAAGCCGCCGATCGTCTCTGCTTTATCGAAGGTGGCAAACCGCCTCGATGTTGTAGCCGTCAGGGTCGAGGACGAAGGCAGCATAGTAATCTGCATGATAATGCGGGCGCAGTCCGGGCGGACCGTTGTCCGTCCCCCCGGCGGACAGAGAGGCATTGTAAAAAGCGTCCACCACAGCACGACGTTCTGCAGCGAAGGCGATATGGACGCGGGGATGATGCAGTTCGACTCGGGAAATCCAGAAATCACCGCCCGGATCCAAGCTGCGGCCAAAACCTTCTGCTACACCGAAGCCGGCAGCAACACCCAGATCTTTGAGCAACCTGTAGCCGAGCGGCATAAGAGCGGCGGTGTAAAATACTTGGGAGCGCGCGAAATCGCTCACGGTGATTCCGGTGTGATCGATCACGTAAACCTCCGATTTGCGAAACGTTCTTTGTTTGTTCTATATCGGCATCCGATTTCGCGCAACTGCTATTTATGGTGTCATGATCGTCAGTTCACCGCCGCCCCGACGAAATCGAGCCCGATGTCCAGCACCGGGGCGCTGTGCGTCAGCCAGCCGACGGAAATGAGGTCGACGCCGGAAGCCGCGATTGCGGCAGCCGTTGCCGGCGTGACCCGGCCGGAGGCCTCGGTGATCGCCCGGCCGGCGACGATGGCGACGGCGTCGCGCAGTTGAGCGGGCGTCATATTGTCGAGCAGAACGGCGTCGACGCCAGTCTCCATCGCTTCGCGCAGCTGGTCGAGAGTGTCCACTTCGACCTCGATCTTCACCAAATGGCCGACGCCGGCCCGTGCCCGGCGGATCGCCTCGGTGACGCCGCCGGCGATTGCGACGTGATTGTCCTTGATCAGCACCGCGTCATAGAGCGCGAAACGGTGGTTCATGCCGCCGCCGGCCCGCACCGCATATTTCTCCAGCGCCCGGAGCCCCGGCGTCGTCTTGCGCGTGCAGGCGACGGAGGCTTTGGTGTCGCGGATGGCGCCGGCAATCTCTGCCGTCACCGTCGCAATGCCGGAGAGATGGCCGAGGAAATTCAGCGCAGTGCGCTCAGCCGTCAGCAGGCCGCGTGAGGGACCTTCGATGGTGGCGATCACGTCGCCCGGCTTGACCGCATCGCCGTCCTGGAGCTGGCGGCGCATGACGATCTCCGGATCGACGAGAGTGAAAGCGAGTTCGGCCGCATCGAGACCGGCGATTACGCCCGGCTGGCGGGCGGCCATCACCACCGTCGAACGATGATCACGGGGGATGACCGACGCCGAGGTGATATCGCCGGCAAGACCGAGATCTTCGAGCAGGGCCGCCCGGACCAAGGGTTCGACGATCAGGCGGGGAAGCGGAACGAGGCTCATCTCAGGCACTCCTGGCAAGGGCATAGGGCGGGGTGGCACGAGCGATCTCCAGCGCTTGGGAAAGGCGCATGCTTCGCCGGTTGGCAGCGCCGAGCCTCAGCGGAAAATCGGTGCGGGCATGGGCGCCGCGCGATTCCATCCGCAGGCTGGCAAAGACGGCGATCAGCAGCGCGACGGTTCCAGGATCGGCGGCAGGGCCGTCGCCTTCGGCAAGCGGCAGCAAGGCGGCGATCGCGCCCTGCACGGCGCCGGCATTGCGCAACACGCCGAGATGGCGCGAGACGATCGGCCGGACGAGCGATGCATCGGTCGGCACCGGCAGCTCCTCGGCGAGGACGGCGCTGGTCCCCCGTGCCGGCAAGCCCGATATGTCGCGCGCTGCCCGCATGCCCATCACCGCCGCCTCCAGCAGCGAATTGCTGGCGAGCCGATTGGTGCCGTGCAGGCCGGTCGAGGCCGCCTCTCCGGCGACCCAGAGACCGGGGACCGAGCTGCGGCCATTGGCGTCGGTGGCAACGCCGCCCATGTGATAGTGAACGGCCGGGCGCACCGGAATGAGGTCTTTCGCCGGATCGATGCCGGCCTCGCCGCAAAGGGTCGAGATGACGGGAAAGCGTGCGGCAAACCGGCTGCCGAGCGCATCGCGGGCGTCGAGGAAGACCTTGCCGCCGCGGGCGATTTCGGCGCTGATGGCGCGCGCCACCACATCGCGCGGCGCCAGCTCGGCGCCTGATATGCGGGCCATGAACCGATCGCCGCGTTCGTTGACGAGCACGGCCCCCTCGCCGCGCACCGCTTCGCTGACGAGCGCCAAGGGCCTGCGGCTGGAATTGAGCGCCGTCGGATGGAACTGGACGAATTCCATGTCGGCGAGATCTGCACCTGCCCTGGCCGCCAGCGCGATGCCCTGGCCGAAATTGCCCATCGGATTGGTGGTCGCGTCGTAAAGCCCTCCGATGCCACCAGTGGCGAGCACCACCTTCGACGTCGGCAGGATGACCGCCCCCTTCGCGGTCGCGCAGAGCAGGCCGGCCACCTGCTCGCCGTCCATCAATATCCGCCGCGCCTCGAAGCCTTCGAGCACGGTGATGGCAGGCGTCTGCATCACCGCCCGCACCAGCGCGGCGACGATCGCCGCACCCGAGCCGTCGCCTTCGGCATGGACGATGCGGCGGCGGCTATGGGCGGCCTCCAGCCCAAGCGAGAGTTCGCCGGCGGCATTCCTGTCGAAACGCACCCCGGCTTGTTCCAGCGCGGCGATCGCTGCCGGCGCCTCGACAATAATGCCGGCGGCCACGGCCGGATCGCAGAGCCCGTCGCCGGCGACAAGCGTGTCGGCAAGGTGCAGCGCCGCGCTGTCGTCGGCGCCCATGCTGGCGGCGATGCCGCCCTGTGCCCAGGCGCTCGACGTTTCCGCGCCAAGGGCGGCACGGGTGACGATGACGGAAGGTTCAGGCGCCAGCGTCAGCGCCGTCATCAGTCCGGCAAGGCCACTGCCGACGATCACCGTGCGTCCGGCAAGATGGTCGAAAACCTCGGTCATATCGCCAGCATCCTCTCGACGGCGCGGCGCGCGGCCACCGCAATCGCCGGATCGACCGTCACCTCGTGGCGGTTTTCCTCAAGGGCGGCGCGGATATTGCCAAGCGTGATCCGCTTCATATGCGGGCAGAGATTGCAGGGGCGAATGAACTCGACGTCGGGATGATGCACGGCGACATTGTCGCTCATCGAGCATTCGGTGAGCAGCACGACGCGGGCCGGCTTTCGGCTGCCGACATAGTCCGACATCACCGCGGTCGAGCCGGCGAAATCCGCTTCGGCCACGACCTCGGGCGGGCATTCGGGATGGGCGAGCACCGTCACGCCGGGATGGTTTTCGCGCAGCTGGCGCACGTCTTCTGCAGTGAAGAGTTCATGCACCTCGCAATGGCCGTGCCAGGCGATGATCTCGACGTCAGTCTCGCGGGCGACGTTGCGCGCCAGATATTCGTCCGGGATCATCAGCACCTTCGGCACGCCGAGCGATTCCACCACCTGTTTGGCATTGCCCGAGGTGCAGCAGATGTCGGAGGCGGCCTTCACCGCGGCCGAGGTATTGACATAGGTGATGATGGGCACGCCGGGATGGGCCTGGCGCAAGAGCGCAATATCCTCTGGCGTGATCGAATCCGCCAGCGAGCAGCCGGCGCCGAGATCCGGGATCAGCACGGTTTTCTCGGGGTTCAGCAGCTTGGCGGTCTCGGCCATGAAATGCACGCCGGCCAGCACGATCACGTCGGCATCGACCTCGATCGCCTTGCGGGCGAGCGCCAGGCTGTCGCCGACGATATCCGCCACACCGTGGAAGATCTCCGGGGTCTGATAATTGTGCGCCAGAATGACGGCGTTGCGGCGGCGCTTCAGCTCGAGGATGGCGTCGACGTCGTTCTCGAACGACATCCATTCGGCTTTGGGAATGACGCGGCTGACGCGCTGGTAGAGCGAGGATGCGGAAACAGGGTGGTTCATGACCGGCTCCTAATTATGCTCTAGTTGAGCATATCATAGGCAAATAGATATTCTCACGATGAGCATATGTCAATTGCGGGAGAGCGGTAATTTCGTTCCGGCCAGCGCGCGTTCTTCGAGCACCGTGTGGCGGAAGCGGAAGAGCTTGGCCGGCCGGCCGCCGGTTTCGCTTTCCCTGCCGCCGGTTTCCTCGACCAGTTCCTGCTGTTCGATCAGGCGGCGGAAATTCTGCTTGTGCAGCGTCAGACCCGCCAAGGCCTCGATGGTGCGCTGCAGCCGCAAGAGGGTAAAGCTGTCCGGCATCAGTTCGAAGACAACGGGGCGGTATTTGATCTTGGCGCGCAGCCTGGCGATCCCGGTCGCTAGAATGCGGCGGTGATCGGCAAACATCGCCCGGCCGAGATTGGCTTCGCCAGCACATCCGGCTTCGGAAACGAGCCCGGCTTCATAGAGCAATTCGTAGCGCTGCAAGGCGAGATCCTCATTCCAGCCGCCGCCGTCGAGGCCGAAGGTGAAATCGGCCCGGCGATGGCGATGGTCGCGCCGGGCCGGATCGGCATCGGCCCAGACCTTTAGACGCGCCATGATCTCGTCAAGCACGACTGGGCGGCCCTGCCGATGGTCTTCCCAGGGGAAGTATTCGTACCAGCCATGCCATCCCGGCCGGCCGGCACCCGACTGTTCGTTGACGAGGCCGAGATAGCTGATCGAGATCGTCCGCCCGCCCGGGATGTCGTTATTGCGGTCGCGGTCGGCGAAGGTATAGAGCTGTTCGAGATAGCCGACGGGATGCTCGGTCTGCTCCTGCACCCATTCGCGCAGGCCCGATTGCAAGGTGCGATGGCCCATTTCGAAAGGGCCTGATGGCAGCGCATTGCCGGAGCGGATGGTCATCACGCGCGGCTCGTCCCCCGTCACCGCGACGAGCACCGCAATCAATTCCGCATGCGCAAAGCCGATCGTCACAGGGGACCGAATACTCCGTTCCGAATGGGTCATTCCTGACACAGGCCGGGACGGAAGCCAATGGAGCGGAAGCGAAGGCAACGATCAGATCGGCATTGCCCTCAGCTATTTCCCGTCTCGCCGGCCAGCCCATCCAGGAAAATCTTCAGCTCTGTTTCGTCGATGCCGACGAGATGGCGTTTCTCCGGATAGGCGCCGGTCCGGACATCCTCGGCGAATTCGGTGAAGGCGGCGATGCGTTCGCGCTGCAGCCGGTCGTGTTCGGCGGCGAAGTCGCGATAGATCTTGGCATGGCGCGGATAGTGGTCGCGATTGGCGCCGAGCACGTCGTCGGCGAAGAGATATTGCGCGTCGCAGCCGCTGCCGGCGCCCATGGAGATCATCAGCATCGAGGTGTTGCTGCTGATGGCGGCAGCGACGTCGCCCGGCACGACTTCGATTTCGGCGGCGAAGGCGCCGGCCTCTTCCAGCGCCTTGGTCTGCCGCCAGATCTCGGCCGCAGTTGCCGCCGTCTTGCCGACGGCGCGGAAACCGCCGGTCCAGGTCGCCTTCGACGGGATCAGCCCGAGATGGCCGCAGACCGGGATGCCCTCGTCGCGCATGCGTCGGATCGTCTGCAGGCTTGCAGCGCAATAGACCGCATCGCCGCCGGCCTTCAGCGCCGTAAAGGCGGCGCGCAGATAATCTTCAGCCGAGACAAGATCGCCATATTCGAGCCCCGGAATGGCAAAGGGGGTGGGAGCGATTTCGCGAAAGACCGGGCCGAGCAGCGAAGGCGGTACGGAGACGATGTCGATCCCCGCCTTTTCGGCAGCTTCCGCCTCTTCCAGCGAGGTGACGCGCAGCATGGTGAGCTGGCGCTTGCCCTTTTCGGCAAGCAGATCGGCGACCGTCGCGCGCTTATGTTTCTTCATCGTCAATTCCTTTGAAAATATCGGGAGGCTCATGCGGCCAAGAGGGATTTCAGTTTGATGTCGCTGGCTGCAAGTGCCGCCGGGTCCGGATGAGCGCGCGCCGCGATCAGCATTTCGGCGAGGCGGATGTCCCGCGCCACCGCATTGCCGGGCCCGATGCCGCTTGCGGCGATCAATCGTCCGTCGGCGTCGAGATGGAAGAGAATGAAGGCGCCTGCCCCGAGCTCGCGGCGCTGATGCGTGGCAGCCCCTTCGGCAAGGCCTGATATCTGCAGCGTCATGTCATATTGGTCCGACCAGAACCACGGCACCGATGAAACGGCATCATTGAGCCCGAGCATGTTGGCCGCTGCCAATGTGCCCTGCTCCTGGGCATTGCGCCAGGATTCAAGCCGCACCCGCCGGCCGCCATAGATCGACAGCGGAAAGGAGCAGCAGTCACCGGCCGCAAAGACGTCAGGGGCCGATGTCTGGAGGTAGGTGTCGACGGCAATGCCGTTTTCGATCGTGAGCCCTGCCTTTTCGGCGATCTCCACATTCGGCCGCGCGCCGATGCCGACAAGGGCGAGGTCGGCTTCGATCACGTCGCCGCTCGACAATCTGATCACGGCTTTTCCGCCTTCGTCGGTCAGCGCCGCGATCGAGACGCCGCAGCGGATATCGACGCCCTCGGCGCGGTGGCGCTCGGTGATGAGATGGGCGATCTCCTCCGGCACGCCGCGCTTCAGCACACGTTCCAGCCCCTCGATGACGGTGACGTCGGCACCGAGCAGCCGCGCCGTCGCCGCAAGTTCCAGCCCGATGAATCCGCCGCCGATGATGGCGATATGCCGTCCAGGCTTCATGACATCACGCAGCGCCGCCGCATCATGATGGGTTCGCAGCGAGCGAAAATGCGGGCTACCCTCCGGCGCGCCGGGGAACGAACGCGCGGCTGCGCCGGTCGCCAGCAGAAGCTTGTCGTAGGAGAGCGTCATCCCGTCCGAAAGCGTCACGCTCTTGGATGCCGTGTCGAGATCCCTCGCCTCCAGGCCGGTTAGCAGCCCGATGCCGTTCTCCGCGTATTTTTCCACCGCGGCGATGAATTTCGGATCGGTGGCATCGGCAGAACCCGCCTTCGAAAGCGGCGGCCGTTCATAGGGATGGAGGGGTTCGGCGCCGACCAGCGTTATCTCGCCGTCAAAATCTTTTTCCCGCAAGGCAAAGGCAGCGCGCGCACCGCATTCGCCGGCTCCCAGGATGACGAAATGAGCCACGCCGGCCTCCCTCAGAGCGAGATGAAGACGGCACCGTCTTCGATCTTGACCGGATAGGTCTTGAGATTGACGCAGACCGGTGCGCCCTTGGCTTCGCCCGTCTTGTAGTTGAAGCGGCCATTATGTTTCGGACATTCGATGATCTCGTCCATCACCAAGCCGTCGGCGAGGTGAATATGTTCATGCGTGCAAAGCCCGTCGGTCGCGAAGAATTCGTCGTCCGGGCTGCGATAGACCGCAAAGGTGCGCCCGCCATGATCGAATCGGATGACATCCTCTTCGTCGATCTCGTCCTTGCCGCAGACCTCGATCCAATTTCCGCTCATTATGTCCTCCCTTAATCGTGATTATTGCGCGGCCGGGGCCAGCTCGTTGTGGAATTCCTCGCGATAGGGCCGTGCGGTCGTCGGCAGTTCGCGCTTCAGGAAATAATCCTCGTTGCGCAGCTGGCGCAGGAAGGCCGGGATCATCTCGCGGTAGCCGGACCAGATCGACGGGTTCGGCGCCGGCAGGTCATGCTTGATCATCGCGTGCAGTTGGGGCAGCGCGTGATAGGGCACCATCGGAAACATGTGATGTTCGACATGGTAGTTCATGTTCCAGTAGATGAAGCGGCTTATCGGGTTCATATAGACCGTGCGGCTGTTCAGCCGATGGTCGATGACGTTGTCCGCAAGGCCGCCATGCTGCAGCAGGCCGGTCAGCACATGGTGCCAGGCGCCGTAAAGGCGCGGCAAGCCGACCAATATCAACGGCAGGATCGAACCCATGGCGATGGCAGCCGCGATCGTGGCGAGATAGATCGCCAGCCAGATGCGGGCGATGCGGATCGCCTTCGGCTGTTCGATCTCGGGAATGAAGGTCTTTTCCGCGGCGCTGACGACGCCGCAGGCGTTGCGCAGCATGTCGACCAGCGCATGCCAGACGTCGAGGATGCCGAAGTAGTTGAGGGTGACGCGGAAGAGATCGGGCGGCCGCATGACGGCGATTTCGGGATCGCGGCCGACGATGACCGTATCGGTGTGATGGCGCGCATGGCTCCAGCGCCAGGTCACCGGATTGCGCATGATCATGAAGCAGGCGATCTGGTAGACCGCATCGTTCATCCAGCGCGTCTTGAAGGCGGTGCCGTGACCGCATTCGTGCCAGCGGCTGTCGGAAGCCGAGCCGTAGAGCACGCCATAGGCGAGGAAGAAGGGCAGCGCGACCCATGACCCCCAGAAATAGACGCCGAGCCCGGCAAGAACCGCCATGCTGCCGAGCCAGATGACCGTGTCACGGATCGCCGGCGCATCGGAGCGCTGCATCAGCGCCTTCATCTCCTTGCGCGCAACGTCGGTGTGGTACCATTGCGCTGCTGCCAGCCCGGTCTCGACGGCGGTGCGGCCGCTTTCGCCGAGCAGGTCGTAGTCACGTTTCCTTGTCTGGGTCGCCATCATCCGCCTCCCGTTATGCTGTTGCCGGCGAGGATAGGTTGACTTTGGGAGGCACTCAATGCAGGCTTGATGCAATCTATCAAAAGCCATCAAGAGTGGCTTGCATAAATGATTGAATCCATCAGGACCGCCGATGCGCCGCCCGACAATATCCGATCTTGCCCGCGCCTCCGGCGTCAGCGTCGCCACCGTCGACCGGGTTCTCAACGCCCGTCACCGCGTGCGGGAGGAAACGGCGCGGCGGGTCTATGACGCGGCGCAGTCGATCGGCTATCACGCCGTCGGCCTGATCCGGCAGCGCGTCTTCGAAGATCTGCCGCAATACAAGCTCGCTTTCCTGCTGCAGAAACCAACGCAGTCCTTCTACCAGAGCTTCGTGCGCGAGATCGAAACCGCAGCGCGTATGGTGACCAGCGCCCGCATCCAAACGCAGATCGACTTTCCCTCGGCTGCGACACCGGCGGCGATCGTCGAGAAGCTGAAGGCACTCGGCGCCCGCAACCAGGCCGTTGCGCTCGTCGCGCCCGACTACCCGGCGGTGACGACCGCCATCGAGGAGTTGAAGGACAAAGGCGTCCCGGTCTTCTCGCTGCTCTCCGACCTCGCCTCAGGCGTGCGCAATGCCTATGTCGGGGTCAACAACCGCAAGGTCGGCCGCACCGCTGCCTGGGTGATTGCCAAAACAGCCGGAGCGCCCGGCAAGGTCGCTTGTTTCGTCGGCAGCCACCGCTTTCACGGCCATGAGCTGCGGGAAATCGGTTTTCGCTCCTATTTTCGTGAAAACGCACCGGAATTCGACGTCATCGATACGCTGATCAACCTCGACACGCCCGAGATCACGCATGAGGCGACGCTGACGCTGCTGCAGAAACATCCCAATCTCGTCGGCCTTTATGTCTGTGGCGGCGGCATGGAGGGCGCGATCTCGGCGATCCGTGAAGAAAGTCTCGGCGGCAAGATCGTCCTCGTCGTCAATGAGCTGACGCCAGACAGCAAAGCGGGGCTTGCCGACGATATCGTCGCCATGGCGATCGGCACGCCCCTGCCCGCGCTTTGCAAAGAGCTGATGGTGCTGATGACGAGCGCGATCGAAAACAGCGAAACGGCTGTTCCCGGACAGTTCTTCCTGCCCTTCGATATTCATATCTCAGAGAACATTTGAGAAATGATGGAATTCTATCATCTCGGCTGAAATTCTTTCAGAAATGAAAGCCGACGGCGGCGAAGACCGATGGATTGCCACGCGAATTCCGATAGAGATTCGCCGACCCAATCACAGGACTGCTCCGCTCATGCTGCGGAGACGAGGAGGATATATCCGTCATGACTTCGATCCGCTTTGCGCTCAACCATATGGCCGCGCCGTCGCTTGCGATCGACGAATTTTTCGCGCTGGCCAAATCGCTCGGCATCGACTCGGTCGAAATCCGCAACGACCTTTCCGGCAATGCCATCCTTGACGGCACCAGGCCCGAAGCGATCAGGCAAGCGGCCGCCCGCCATGGGCTGACGATCATCTCGATCAACGCCCTGCAGCGTTTCAACGAGTGGAATGCAACCCGCGCTGGGGAAGCGCAGGAACTGATCGATTATGCCAGCGCCTGCGGCGCCAAGGCGCTCGTGCTGGTTCCGAAGAACGACGGCACCGGCTGTGCCGACGGTGAACGGCAGGCCAATCTGCGCCAGTCTCTGTCGGCGCTGAAGCCGATGCTTGAAAAGGCCGGCATTATCGGTCTCGTTGAGCCGCTCGGCTTTGAGATCTGCTCGCTGCGCTCGAAGAGCGAGGCGGCCGAGGCGATCAAGGAACTCGGCGCGCAATCGACCTTCAAGCTCGTCCACGACACCTTCCACCATCACCTTGCCGGCGAAGCAGCGACCTTCCCGGAGCTTTCCGGCCTCGTGCACATCTCCGGCGTTAGTGACCCTGCCGTTTCCGTTGCCGATATGCGCGATTCCCATCGCGTGCTCGTCGACGGCGACGACCGGCTCGACAATGCCGGGCAGATCAAGGCGCTGCTGCAGGCGGGTTATGAGGGTCCGTTCTCCTTCGAGCCCTTCGCAGCCGAAGTGCATGCGGTCAAGGACCCGGCCGGCGCGCTTCGCGCCAGCATGGATTATCTGACCGCGCGGGTTTGGGACCGGAGCAAAGCGTCCTGATCCCGCCAACGGCGTCAGGACTATGCAGCCGCTATTCCCGGCCTCTGAACCGGCGCTGATAGGCCGGATCATAGAGCGAACTCTCGCGAAAATCCTCCGCGGCGAGCGAAGGGCCGACGAAGATGATCGCCGTGCGCTCGATCGGTTCGGCCGCAACCTTTGCCTCGATATCGGAAAGCCTGCCGCGCAGGATGCGCTCGTCCGGCCAAGAGGCCTTGACGACGATCGCCACCGGGCAGTCGACACCGTAAAGCGGCGTCAATTCCTCCACCACCTGCTTCAGCGCATGGATTGCCAGATGGATCGCCAGCGTCGCTCCGGTTGCGCCGAATTTCGCCAGTGTTTCGTCGTTCGGCATCGGCGAGGCGCGACCGGAAACGCGGGTGAGCACCAGGCTTTGAGCCACTGATGGGATTGTCAGCTCGCGCCCGAGCGCCGAGGCGGCCGCCGCAAAGGCCGGAACACCAGGCGTCATCGTATAGGCGATGCCGTGTTTTTGCAGCCGGCGTACCTGCTCGGCCACCGCACTCCAGACCGAGAGATCGCCGGAATGCAGCCGGGCGACGTCCTGTCCGGCCGCAGCGGCGCGCAGATATTCCGCCTCGATCTCGTCGAGTGACATCGGCGCGGTATCGACGATACGCGCATCCGGCGGGCAATATTGCAGCAGTTCCGGCGAGACGATCGAACCGGCATAGAGACAGACCGGGCATTGAGCGATGAGGTCGCGGCCACGCACCGTGATCAGATCCGCAGCACCCGGCCCCGCGCCGATGAAATGCACCGTCATCCCGTTATCCTTTCGTCCAGCGCCACTGCGTCACCGGCATCGCCGGCCGCCAGCCGCTCATGCTGCCGATGGCCTCGGCGCGCGATATTTCGATCCGTGTGAGCGAGCCGCCGCGGTTGGCATATTCGGTAAGCAGCACGGCTTCCATCTCCAGCGTCACCGCATTGGCAACGAGCCGGCCTCCCGGCTTCAGCACGGCAATCGCGGCATCGACAACACCCGGCTCGCTGCCGCCGCCGCCGAGGAAGATTACATCCGGTTCCGGCAGGCCCGTCAGTACATCGGGCGCCGTGCCTTCGACGACGGCGAGATGCGGTACGCCGAAGGTGGAGGCGTTGCGGGCAATCCGTGCGGCCCGCTCCGGCGATTGTTCGATGGCGATTGCCTTCAGCGACGGATCGGCCAGCATCCACTCGATGCCGATCGATCCCGAGCCGGCGCCGATATCCCAGAGCAGTTCGCCGTGACGCGGCGCCAGCGCCGACAGCGTCACCGCCCGGATTTCGCGTTTGGTGATCTGCCCGTCATGCTCGAACAGCGCGTCCTCGATTCCTGCGGCACAAGGCAGAATGCGCGCCCCCTCTCCTGCCGCGATTTCGAGTGCGCAGACGTTCAGCGGGTCGACGTCGGTGAGATCGAAATCGGCTGCCATGGTGCTTCTCTGCCGTTCCCGATCACCGCCAAGCGCCTCGAGTACGGTAAGCTGCGACTGACCGAAACCCACGGCGGCAAGCAGGGCAGCCAGATCGCCCGGCCCGTCCTCGTCCGAGGTCAGCGCGATGATGCGCCGCCCGGGGTGCAGATGCGACCGGATCAGGTTGATCGGCCTACCATGCAGCGAAATCGTCACGACGTCCTGCAGCGGCCAGCCGAGACGCGACGCGGCTAGGCTGAAGGCCGACGGCGCCGGGATGGTGCGCATCTCTTCCGTCGCGACATGGCGGGAGAGCGTTGCGCCGACGCCGTAGAGAAACGGGTCGCCGGAGGCAAGCACGACGACCGGGGTTCCACGCCTTTGAAGGACGGCATCGATTGAGCGCTCGAACGGGCTCTGCCAGGAAAACTTTTCGCCCGATATCAGCGATGCAGCAAGCGCAAGGTGGCGCGCGCCACCGAAGACGGCAGGGGCGGTCGCGATCAGGCTTCTCGCCTCTTCACCGAGCCCTGCTAGACCATCTTCGCCGATGCCGATAATAGTCAGCCAACGCGGGCCGCAACGAGGAGAGACATCAGACATGGGAAGACCTCGCATTCTGATCCTCGGCGGCACCAGCGAGGCGCGTCTGCTCGCCGGAAGCCTGGCGGCACGGGGAAATTGCGATGTTCTTCTGTCGCTGGCCGGCCGCACCGAAAAACCGGCCGCGCAGCCGGTTCCGGTTCGCATCGGCGGTTTCGGCGGTGCTGCGGCGCTCGCCGATTTTCTGAAGGCCGGCGGATATGATCTGCTGATCGACGCCACGCATCCTTTCGCCGAGCGCATTTCCGCCAATGCCGCCTTTGCCGCCGAGACCAGCGGCATAACCACAATCGCTCTGCGCCGTCCCGAATGGCAACGCCAGCCGGGCGATCGCTGGCGCGAGGTGCAGAGCATCCCGGCTGCCATCGAAGCGCTCGGCCCCTCCCCCCGCCATGTCTTTCTGGCGACCGGCCGGCAGGGTGCGCATCACGCGGAGGCGGCGGCGCAGCATTTCTATCTCATCCGCAGCGTTGATCCTGTCGAACGGCCGCTTGCGCTCGCGAATGTCGACTATCTCCTCGATCGCGGCCCGTTCACGCTGGAAGGCGAAAGCGCTTTGCTGAAGCAGCACCACATCGACGCCATCATTGCCAAGAACAGCGGCGGGGCCGCGACCTATGCGAAGATTGAGGCAGCCCGCCTGCTCGGCATCGAGGTAATGATGGTGGCACGCGCCTCGGCGTCCACAGTCAAGACGGTCGACACTGTCGAGGCGGCGCTGGCGACGATCGATCACCTCGTTCCCCCCGCCATAAAACGCGGCGTATAGACAAGGTCCAGCCTGCCGGGCCGCGTGACGATCCGCGTCTCGGCAGAGCCGATGATGATGCAGGTCGCCATATCGGCCATCGACGCATCGGCCTGCGACAGCTGCTGTACGGCAATGTGCTCGTCCGGCCGCCCGGCCGCGCGCCCGAAAATAACCGGCGTCGTTGCGGGCAGATGGTCGCGCAGCAGCTTGAAGGCTTCGCCGAGCTGCCAAGGCCGCGCCCGGCTGATCGGATTATAGAGGGCGATCACGAAACCGGCCTTGGCTGCCAATTCAAGGCGGTTTTCTATTATATTCCAAGGCTTTAGATTGTCAGACAGCGATATGGCGCAGAAGTCGTGGCCAAGCGGCGCCCCGGCTCTTGCCGCCACGGCCAGCATCGCCGTGATGCCGGGTAGGATGGTGAGATCGACCGCCCGCCATGCTCCCGGGCCGTTCTCGATCGCCTCGCAGACGGCAGCAGCCATGGCAAAGACGCCGGGGTCGCCGCCGGAGACGACGCAAACCATGGCGCCGTCTGCCGCCATCGAAAGTGCGGCCCCTGCCCTGCCCAACTCCTCGCGATTGTCCGAGGCATGCCGCAGCTGATCGTCGCGGAGCTGCAGCCTGTCGAGATAGGGTCCGTAACCGAAGAAATCCGTCGCCGCTTCGACAGCGGCCAGCGCTTCCGGCGTCATCTGCTCGGGATTACCGGGGCCGGTGCCGATCACGAAAAGCCTGCCGCTCATCGGCTCTTCTCCCAGCCCGGCACCAGCACCAGCGAAAAATACGGCGCGTCGCCGTCGGTCCGGTCGGCAAGCTTTTCCATCGCCGCATTCGCCATGGTGCCGCGCTCGACATAGACGGCTTCGGCAAGCCGGCCGGCCGCCGCCAAGGCCCGGCGGATCTTCGGCAGATTGCGGCCGACCTTCATGATGACGGCGGCTTGCGTATCGGCGAGACGGCGCGTCAGCTCGGTCTCCGCCATCGTACCGGGCAGTACGGAAAGCACATCGTCACCTTGGACGATGGGCATGCCCGCCAGGGACCAGCAACCCGACATGGCGCTGATGCCGGGGATGACCTCGGTCGGGTAGCGCTGGGAAAGCCGGATATGCAGATGCATATAGGAGCCGTAAAACAGCGGATCGCCCTCGCTGAGCACGGCGACGGTCAGCCCGGCATCGAGATGGCCGGCGACGGCTTCGGCGGACCGGTCGTAGAATTCGGTGATCAGGCTCTGGTAGCGTTCGTCGTTCTTGTCGATCTCGGTGGTGACGGGATAGTAAAGCGGTAGCAGCGTCACGCCGGATTTCAGCAGTGGTTCGACGATCGCCTTGCCGTTGCCCCCCCTGCCCTGCTTGGCGAAATAGGCAATCACGTCAGCGCTTTCGATGGCGCGTACGGCCTTGAGGGTCAGAAGCTCGGGGTCGCCGGGACCCGTGCCGACGCCGATAAGACGGCCGCTTGTGGTCATAGGCCCGGCCTCGCCAATGCATTGATGGCGGCTGCCGTCATGGCGCTGCCACCGAGCCGGCCGCGCACGATGGCAAAGGGTACGCCGTAGGAATTCTCCGCCAGCGCATCCTTCGATTCCGCCGCGCCGACAAAGCCGACAGGCATGCCGAGAATTGCTGCGGGTTTCGGAGCGCCGTCGCGCAGGAGTTCGAGCAGATGAAACAGCGCGGTCGGGGCATTGCCGATCGCCACGACGCTTCCGCCGAGCCGATCGAGCCAGAGATGCATGGCGGCGGCCGATCGCGTATTGCCGGTCTCGCGCGCTAGTTCCGGGGTGGCGGGATCGCGCAGCGTGCAGATCACCTCGTTCAGCGCCGGCAACCGCGCCCGGGTCACGCCCTGGGATACCATTTCCGCGTCGCAGAAGATCGGCGCCCCGCCCTTCAGCGCGTCGCGCGCGGCACTGACGAGATCGGCGGAGAACAGGAAATGTTCGGCCGCCTCGACCAGCCCGCAGGCATGGATCATGCGCACGGCAATTTCGGCCTGATCTTCGGTGAAGCGCGAAAGATCGGCTTCGGCGCGGATGATCGCAAAGGAACGCTCGTAGATCGCGTCGCCGCTGCGGATATAATCGTAGTCTGGCATTCCTATTCCTGTCGCAGCGCCTTCGAAACACCGGTTGCGCCAAGCCGTGTAAGGCAGGCAGCAGCCGATTCGCCAGCGCCTCTGTTGTCTTCGATGGACCGGGCGAGCCTCTCTATAGCGAAATCGATCCGACCGCCAGCGATCCGTTCGTCCGGCCGATCCGCCGCCAACCCGTTGAGGATCAGGTCGTAACCTGCCGCCGAACCCGTCAGGGTCAGCGCCGGCCGCGCATGAGCGCAACCCTTGGCACAGCCGGACAGATGCAGCATCAGCGAACCGTCGAAAAGGCCCGGTGCTGCGGCAAGGATGCGGCGCGCCAGACTTCTGGTCTCGTAGAAGGCGGAGCCGCAGGCGCCGGCCCCGGCGCAGGCGGCGATGTGCTCGCTGTTGTCGCCGGGCTGCGCGCTGAAACCACGGCCGGCTGCGGCGATCTGCATAGCCGGCACTGTATCTGCCGGCAGGCCGATGAAAAAGAAACCGCGACCGGGCGTCAGCCGGATGGCCGTTGCACCATGGGCGTCGGCGAGATCGAGCAGAGCGATCAGATCCGACGCTCGCATCTGTCCGAATTCCGGCCGGACGCCGAGCACGATTTTGCCGTCCGCAAGCCGATGCGGGCCCGGAAACGGTATGCTTGCCGCCCGCGACGGAATGAAGCGGATGTTATCCATAGCCGGAAAACGCGCCCGCAGAAGCGCCGGGTCGATATCCCTTGCCCGCCTGCCCTGCCCGAGGGCTGCCAGCACGCTCAGAACCTCGCCGACGGCTGATACCGCCGTCTCGGCTGGACCGATTGCCACCGGCATTGCTGTCTCACCATCGCCATTGATCGCGACAAGCCAATCTGCGTCGGATTGCGCGACGATGCGGATATCGGCGGAAAGTGCCGACAGCCCGAAGGCTCCGCCGCCGTCGACGACGATCGACAGCTTCGGCGCGAGCCGCGGCGAGGTGATGAGATCGTGGAGCGTGCTGCGCAAGGCCATTTCCATTGCTGCCGGGTCGTTTTTCTCTTCCGGGTCGATACCATGCAGCGGCGAGATCTCGATCGCCGGCCCGTCCGGCACGGTGATCCCGGCGGCATCGATATCGGCAGCAAGCTGTCCGACGGTCTCGGCCAGCAGTCCGCGGATCTGCAGATTGCCGCGCGCGGTGATCTCGAGGATGCCGTTTCCATGTGCCGCGGCCGAGCGAGCAAGTCCGGCGAATTGCGCCAACGTCAGCGCGCCGCCGGCCGGCCGCAGCCGCACCAGCAGGCCGTCGCCGGTCGGCATAGGCGCTGCCAGGGCGGGGCAGGCGCCGCGCCTGCGCATCGCCGCCGCCGGGCGGCCGTGCAGATCCGCTTTACCTGTTCTGTCGATCGCCGTTTCGGCCTCAATGCTCATTCCTGATCCTCTGACCATTTCTTACATGATCGCAGCCGGCCCGGCAAAACATGTGGAAAAGGTCCGGCCAGCTATTCCTCGAAATCCCGTCCTTTGCGCAGCAGATAGATATCCATGATCCAGCCGTGCCTTTGCCTGGCCTCGGCGCGGAGCGCCAGAATCTCCGTGGCGATATCCCCAAGCCGTCCCGATCTGACGATCTCGTCCTTGGTGCCGAGATAGGCGCCCCAGAAGATTTCGGCGTCGGCTTCGTCGATCTTTGCAAAAGCCTGTTCGCCGTCGAGCATGACGATCGTGCTGTCGGTCAAAAGCCCGTCATGCGCCAGCCTGCGCCCAGTGGTGATCTCGATCGGCTTGCCGACAAGGTTGACCGGAATTTTGTGGCTGGCCGCCAAGGCCTGAATGCTGGTGATGCCGGGAATAACGCCGTAATCGAAATCCAGACCGGTTTCCTGCCGCACGCGTTCGATGATGCGGATCGTGCTGTCGTAGAGGCTGGGATCACCCCAGACGAGAAAAGCGCCGCCGCCGTCTTCCGGCAGGCCGGAGATCAGCTCCCTATAGATGCGGGCGATCTCACCGTGCCAGGCATCGACGCTTTGCGGATAGGTTCTGTCTGCCGTCTGCCTCTGCGGCACCGCGAATTCGCAAATCCTGGTGTCTGGCCGCGTGATATATCGTTCGCAGATCTCGCGGCGGATCTCGGCAAGCTCTTCCTTGCCAGTCCCTTTGACCGGCAAGAAGACCACATCGGCGGCGTTCATCGCGTTGATCGCCTGTATGGTGACGTGCTCCGGATTGCCTGTGCCGATGCCGATGATATGGATGTGCTTCAAGCCGATAGTCCCCATGAGTCCCGGCGGTCTTGCCGAAAAAGCCGGTGCTCCGCAAGGGCGATGGCAGAGAGTTGGCCGCGGCCAACCGGGCCGAAACGGCTTCTCCGCCCCTATTGTTGCCGCAAATTGCGAATCGTGTCACCTTCAATACGCTTTTTGACGCTATGTTGACGAAAAAGCGCATCGAAAAGGATTGAGTGTTTTGGACAACATTAGCGTATCGACGACAGATGTGCGGATCGAGCGGCATGCGAACCAGCTTTCGCGGCAACTGAAGCTGTTGCGCGAAAAGCTGTTTCCGCCGCTGTCGCAAAAGACGCTGCGCACATTTTCTTCCGGCGAGGCCGCTCAGATGATCGGCGTCTCCGACGGCTATCTTCGCCAGCTTTCGCTGGATGGCAAGGGGCCGCAGCCGGAACTTTCCCAGAATGGCCGGCGTTCCTATACGCTTGGCCAGATCAATGAATTGCGCCATTATATGGCAAAGCTGAAGCCGAAGGATGCGCTGTCCTACCTTCCCTGGCGGCGCCCCGGCGAGAAGCTGCAGACGGTTGCCGTCACCAATTTCAAGGGCGGCTCGGCCAAGACCACGACCACGCTTTATCTGGCCCAGTATCTGGCGCTGGCGGGTTATCGGGTGCTGGCCATCGATCTTGATCCGCAGGCCTCACTCTCTTCGATGCTCGGCGTCCAGCCCGAATTCGATCTTTCCGATGGTGATACGCTTTATGGCGCAATTCGCTACGATGCCGATCGCAAGCCGCTGAAGGACATTGTCCGCAAGACGTATTTCGATGGTCTCGATCTGGTGCCGGGCAATCTTGAATTGATGGAATTCGAGCATGAGACGCCGCGGGCGCTCAGTGATCGCCAGCGGCCGGGCGAACTGTTCTTCCGCCGCGTCGGCATGGCGATTGCCGAGGTCGAGGCCGATTACGATGTCGTGGTGATCGACTGCCCGCCGCAGCTCGGTTACCTGACGCTCGGCGCCGTCTGTGCCGCCACGTCGCTGCTTATCACCATCCATCCGCAGATGGTTGACGTCGCCTCCATGTCGCAATTCCTGCTGATGACCTCGGATCTGCTCTCCGTGGTGCGCAAGGCGGGCGGCGATCTGCAACACGATTTCATCAAATATGTCGTGACCCGTCACGAACCCTTCGATGCCCCGCAGTCGCAGATCGTCGCGCTGCTGCGCAGCCTGTTCAGCGATGACGTGTTGACGGCGACAATTCTCAAATCGACGGCGATCGCCGATGCCGGCCTGACCAAGCAGACGCTCTTCGAGATCGAGAAGGGGCAGGTGCGCCGCTCGACCTATGATCGGGCGCTGGAATCGGTCAATGCCGCCAACGGCGAAGTTCTCGCCGGTATTCACAAAGCCTGGGGCCGCACATGAGCAGACGCGATCGCCTGAAAGGTCTTTTCGACGATACGGCGCAGGAGTTGGCCGCGGCCAACTACGAAGAGACGTCTTTGCGCGGATCGGCCGGGCCGGTTCGGACGATGGCCTTGACGCTTGGACGCATGGAGGAAGAGAGCAGGGCGATGCAGGAGGCTTTGCTCTCCGGCGAACGCATCGTCGAGCTCGATCCAGATCTGATCGATTCCTCCTTCGTCCGCGATCGCCTCGCCGATCATCCACTCGATATCGAGGACGAGCTGGTGCAGTCGATTGCCGAGAACGGTCAGGAAGTGCCGGTTCTTGTGCGCCGCCATCCCGATGACGACGAGCGCTATCAGATCGCTTACGGTCACCGCCGCCTGCAGGCCGTCAAGCTGCTGGGGCGCAAGGTGCAGGCGATCGTCCGTAAGCTCGACGATACCGATGTCGTCATCGCCCAAGGCATCGAGAATTCAGCGCGCCGGAACCTTTCCTATATCGAGCGGGCTGTCTTTGCCCTCAATCTCGAACTCAAGGGGTTCGAGCGTCCCGTCATCATGAAGGCACTGTCGACCGACAAGACCGAGCTGTCGAAGCTGATCTCCGTCGCCAAAGCGATCCCGGCCGACATCGTCAGGTCGGTCGGAGCCGCACCCGGTATCGGGCGTCGTAAATGGATGGCGCTTGCCCAGGACTGGAACGGAATGACAGCCGCGCGGCTTGCCAAGCTCATCGGTTCGCAACGGTTCACGGCTGAGGAAAGCGACCGTCGCTTCGAGCTTTTGGTTGCCGAGCTCGCCAGGAAAGAGGCGAAGCCCGAACCCACGGAATATGACTGGAAGCCGAAGAGCGGCGGCAAGATTGCCGGCCGAATCAAGAGCGCCGGCAATTCCTTTACGATTGCGTTGAAAACCGGCGATGCGCCGGATTTCGGCGCTTACATTTCACGTCGTCTCGATGAGCTTTACGAAGCCTATCGGGCCGGCAAGTTGCAAGCAGGAGAGTAGGCCGCAAAAGAAAAAGCCTCCGAACGTTGCCGTCGCGGAAGCCTTTCTCATATCTGGACAATCTGAGAATCGCACTTCCTCGAATCGCTGTCAAGCATCTTCGGCATCCTTTTGGGTGGCAGATTTCTTTTGCCTTGAGAAAAGGTGAGGGACATGGAGCCTCAATATGTATCGACGCCCTTTGGGCGGCGATCGATGACGCTTGGCATGCTGGCAAGCCAGGAAAATGCCAGTAAGGTCGATCCGGACGCATCGGTCGATAAGTGGAAGATCTTTCGCGCGCTCTGCGAAGCAAAGGACATGGTCGGCGTATCGGACCGTGCGCTCGCTGTTCTCAACGCGCTGTTGACCTTTTATCCGAAGAACGAGATTGCCGAGGCCAACGGTTTCGTCGTCTTTCCGTCGAACGAGCAGTTGTCGCTGCGCACGCATGGCATGGCCGGCACGACGCTGCGGCGGAACTTGGCGATGCTGGTGGAGGCCGGCCTGATTATCCGGCGGGATAGCCCGAACGGTAAACGTTTTGCCCGTCGTAACGGTCAGGGCGGGCTTGGAGAGGCCTTCGGCTTCAGCCTGGCGCCGCTCCTGGTGCGCGCTGGCGAGATCGAGGCGCAGGCGGCTCAGGTGCTTGCCGGCAAGCTCGAATGGAAGCGCCTGCGGGAGCGTCTGACACTTTGCCGGCGTGACATCGCCAAACTCATCGAGATCGCGCTGGAAGAAGAAATTGCCGGCGAATGGATCGAGATGCAGAAGCATTTCAATCTTCTCTCGGCAAGCCTGCCGCGGCGCCCGTCGTCCGCCGAGATGGAGAGCCTGCTGACTGATCTCGAAGCCTTCCGCGAAATGATCATCAAGACGCTGGAATTGAAGACGAAATCACATAAACCAGACGCCAATGATGGCCAAAACGGTCGGCACATACATAATTCAAACCCACACTCTCTATCTGAACTTGAACCAGGCTTCGAACCGAAGCAGGGCGCAAAACCGGAGGAAGAACCGCAGCCGTGGCGGGAGACGCCAAAGTCCTTCCCGCTTGCCATGGTGCTGCAGGCCTGCCCGGAGATCGTCGCTTATGGGCCAGGCGGTGGGATCGGCAGTTGGCGGGATCTGATGGCGGCTGCCGTCATCGTCCGCTCGACGCTCGGCGTCAGCCCCAGCGCCTATCAGCTGGCTTGCGAGGTCATGGGACCGGAGAACGCCGCGACGGTGATCGCCTGCATCCTGGAAAGAGGCGGGCATATCAACTCGGCCGGCGGCTATCTGCGAGACCTGACGCGGCGGGCAGAGCGCGGCGAATTCTCGCTTGGGCCGATGCTGATGGCGCTCATGCGGGCAAGTGGTCCGGCAGCAAGGAAAACCGGATGAGCGGGGCTGAAAACGTTTCGCGCCAGGTGCAACAGCTAGAAGGGAATGCTGCCGGTCGCCCAGGCAAACTCGACCGCTTCCTCGTGGCCTTTTGTTGAAAAGCGCCGTTAACCATGTCATAGATGGCGGAAGGAAACATAGGTTTTGCTTCCATTTGTGAAAAACCGTAAAGCTTAACAATGCGCTACGATATCGACGGTGTGATGCTTCAAACCCTGCTTCCGTCCCTTGCTGCGGCGGAGGACGCCGTGGCACGCTTGGACGAGCGGGTGTTGCGCGCGCCGGTCGGTGAGGGCTTTGCCGAACGCAGCCATTTCTTCGATGCTGCCGGCGCGCTCTGGGTGGCCGGCGAACTCGTGCATGTCGAGGATCTGGTTTTGCACGATGCGCATATGGATAGCCGGGCACCCAGCCACGAACTGACGATCGCTCACTCGGTGCTGCGGGCACGTCGGCGCATCTGGACCGGCGAGCCGACCTGGGCGCTGGGAGCTTCGGGACTTGCGACGCTAACCGCGACGCTCGGGGAAGGGGAGGGGAAAGTGCCGGAGGTAAACAGCCTCGCCGTTACGCTCGAGACCGAAGAAGAGGGCGGCGATGAGGACGGGCCGCTCGCGGCCGAGATGGCGGAGATCGATGCGCTTCTTGCCCGCTCGCAGAAGCTGCTCGATATCCATACCGGCAAAGCCCCGGCAAGCGAAACGGCCGCGGTTGCCCCGGCAAGGCGCAATGACGATCCTCTCGGCTTGCTGGGTGATGACGAATGGGATGAGGAACAGCGGCTTGCGGAGTGGCGGAGCGTACAGCCATTGGCCGAAAGTTTGCCGCCGGTTCTCGGCGCCGTCATCCTTTTCGAAGCCTGGGAAAGGATCGAGCCGTTGCGACGTCAGCACTGGCTCGGCGGTCTTCTGGTCGCAAGCCATCTGCGCGCCCGCGGCAAGGTCACCTCGCATCTCTTCTCTTTTTACGGTGGGCTGAAGCTGGTGCGCCATGAACGTCGCCGGGCGCGCGACCGGGCCACACGGCTGCAGGCCTTCCTGGAGGCGATGCATCTCGGTGCTGCGGCCGGACTCAAGGAACTCGACCGGTTGTCGCTCGCCCGTACACAGATGGAACTGCGCTTTCGCGGCCGCCGTTCGAACAGCAGCCTGCCGGACCTTGCCGATTTCATCCTGTCGCGGCCGATGGTCTCGGCGGCGATGGTTGCCCGCCATTTGCGCATCACGCCGCGCGGCGCTCTGAACCTCGTCAACGAGATCGGCATTCGTGAAATCACCGGCCGCGGCCGCTACCGCGCGTGGGGCATCATCTGAAAATAAGAGCGGCCGGGGATGACCCGGCCGCTCCAGCTCTTTACTTATGCCTATCGCCCGGAACCGCTGCACACTTCCGGGCGATAGGCATTTAGGTGAACACCCGGTCTGCCATCCTGTCACAGAGTGCAGACCGGGCGCTCTTGCGCTTCCTTTGCCCCCAGAAGCGCGGTCCCTATTCCCGCTCGCCCGTGAAGTTGAGCAGAAGCTGGAAGATGTTGACGAAGTTCAGGTAGAGCGAGAGTGCGCCGAAGACGGCGAGCTTCTGGTTCGATTCCTGATCGAAGTTTTCCGAATATTGTTCCTTGATGTTCTGCGTGTCGTAGGCGGTGAGGCCGACGAAGACGACGATGCCGATCACCGAGATGGCGAACTGCAGCGCGCTCGAACCCAGGAAGATATTGACGACGCTGGCGATGATAACGCCGAACAGGCCCATCATCAGGAACGAGCCCATGCGCGATAGGTCACGCTTGGTCGCATAGCCGTAAAGGCTGGTGGCGCCGAACATCGTGGCGGTGATGAAGAAGGTCCGCGCGATGCTCATTCCGGTGAACACCAGGAAGACGGAGGCAAGCGACAGGCCCATCACGGCGCAGAAGGCCCAGAAGGTGATCTGCGCGGTGCTGGCCGACATCGTCTGGATGCGGAACGAGAAGAAGAATACGAAGGCGAGCGGTGCCAGCATCACCACCCACTTCAGCGGCGAGCCGAAGATCGGCACGTATAGGGCCGGCGTCGAGCCGACAACGAAGGCGACGAGGCCGGTTATGACCAGGCCAAGAGACATGTAATTGTAGACGCGCAGCATGTGCTGGCGCAGGCCTTCGTCGAAGACGGCCTGGGTGCCGGCCACGGCGCCGTAGCGGGGATTGATCGGGTTCATGCTGATCTCCTCGGTTTGAACTAATAGAGCGAGCGGGCGAGCCGTTCGGCCGCCTGGTCGAGATTGAGACCGCTTTCGTCGGCGATCAGCGCATAGGCGACCTCGCCGATCTGCCAATAGGCGGCTTCTGCTTTTGCCAATGCGAGATGGCTGACCGGCTTGACCTCGAAGGCGCCTGGACGGACGGCGAAAAGCGACAGCCGCTTTCCCTCCGGCACCTCGATCGCCATCTCGACGCTGGGGCCGAATTCGGACGGGAAGATCTGCACGTCGGCGACCTTCCAGTCCTTCGGCAGTTCAGGCATCACGATCGCGGTGGCGGCGCGAATATCGTCAGCGCTATAGGTGGCCGGCGTCTGCGGCGGCATCGACTGGCGCAATGCGGCGGTCTGATAGGCGCGGACGGCATCCTCGACATAGGCGGGCGCTGGGACGGAGGCCGATACCTCGGTTGCCGAAAAAGCGCCGAAGGAATTGTGCGCCACCCAGCCGGCGGTAATCAGGATACCGACAGCGGCAATGCGCTGCATGGAATGAAAAATGCGGCCGTAGGAAAGGCCACGTTCCAGCCGGCGGGCGGCGTCGCGGGTCTCGGGGCGGCCGAAGGCACTTTCGCCGGCAAGCGCCAAGCGCAGCTCGCCCTTCACGCTGAGGTCGGCCATGACCTTGGCGGCAATCGCCGGGTGGTCGGAAAGATACGATTCTACCTGGATGCGGCGGGCGACATCGAGCTCGCCATCCACATAGGCGTCGAGATCGGCATCGAGGATCGGATCAATTGCTTTCATTGCCGTCCCCTCCGATAATTCTCAGATGCGAAACACGCGGCGTCTTCTCCTCGAATTCGCGCAATTGCGCGCGGGCGCGGGAGATGCGCGACATCAGCGTCCCCACCGGAATACCGAGCGCATTGGCGGCTTCCTGGTAGGACAGGTCTTCGATCGCAACGAGATGCAGGGCCTCGCGCTGTTCCTCCGGCAGGCCGAAGAAGGCGTTGCGCACCTGCCGCAGGCGCACGGCATGTTCCTGGCCGGCCGGCAGCGACTGCTCGGCTTCGACAGCCGCCTCGTCGTGGCGGCGCGTCAGCGACCGGTTCTGGCGCAGACGGTCGATATGAGCGTTGTGCAGGATGGAGAGCAGCCAGGTGCGAAGATTGCCGCCGCTGCGGAAGCTCTTCTTCTTCTCCAGCGCCCGCACCAGCGCATCATGCACCAGATCCTCCGCCTCGTCCGAATTGCGCACCAGCGAGCGTGCGTAGCGCCTGAGCGCTGCAAGCTGTCCGATGACGTCGAAGGGGCGTTCTTTGCGTTCCATGATTGAGTATACGTCAGTGCGGCAGATCTTATTCCCGGCGAGAATAAAAAAATCATGCCGGCCGAGAATACCGTCTTCAATTAGCCTCTCCAGCGGACCGGCGCCCGAAATCCGCGGTTGTTTATGACAATTACATGACAGATCATGACGCCGCTGATTTGAAGGGGAAATTCAAGAATGAAGGAAAAGAAGCGGGTCTACGAAGCTCTCGTAGACGGCGCCATGGAAGGGCTGACGGATCAGGCGCTTTATGATTTCGTCAAGGCGCGTTGTCCAAAGGCCACCAGCAGGAAGATCGTCCGGGCCTCGCTTCTCGCCCTGACCGATCCTCATCTCAGGGACCGCAATATTCTCGACGTGATCTATGCGCTTGCGATCAAACATCGGCTGGATGACGGCGTGCTGGATGACGGCGAAGACGAGGAGCCCGACGAGCGGGCTCAATCGGCGCAGGCGGCCAACCAGAACATGCCGCAGCTTTCCTGAAGCGCGCCGGCCGCCCTCCTGAAATGTCAGCCCCCGTCCGAAAGCCCTTCGAGGATCGGACAGTCCGGCCGGTCATTGCCATGGCAGGCATGCACGAGGTGTTCCAGCGTGCGGCGCAATTCCGAGAGATCGCGGATTTTGCGGTCGATCTCGGCAAGCTTGCTCTCAGCGATGTCCTTGACGTCGGCACTCGCCCGGCTTTTGTCCTCGTAGAGCGCCAGTAATTGCCGGCACTCGTCGACGGAAAAGCCGAGGCCGCGCGAGCGCTGCAGGAAGCGCAGCTTGTGAACGTCGGTCGCGGCATAATCGCGGTAGCCGTTTCCGCCCCTTTCAGGGCGGATAAGGCCGATATCCTCGTAGTAGCGGATGGTCTTCGAAGGCAGGCCGGAGCGTTCCGATGCTTCGCCGATATTCATCGCCATCTCCTATAATTTTGCAAAACGCAGTCTCAGCGCATTTGAAATCACCGAGACGGACGAGAGGCTCATCGCCGCCGCCGCGATCATCGGCGACAGCAGCAACCCGAAGATCGGGTAGAGCACGCCGGCTGCGACCGGCACGCCGAGCGCATTATAGCCGAAGGCGAAGCCGAGATTCTGGCGGATGTTGCGCATCGTCGCCTCCGCCAGCCGCCGCGCCCTGACGATGCCGGTGAGATCGCCCCTTACCAGGGTGATGCCGGCGCTTTCCATCGCAACGTCCGCGCCGGTGCCCATGGCGATGCCGACATCGGCGGCAGCAAGCGCCGGCGCGTCGTTGACGCCGTCTCCGGCCATGGCGATGACCGCGCCTTTTGCACGCAGCTCGTCGATCAGCGCGCTTTTGCCCTCCGGCAACAGGTCGGCGCGGACCTCGTCGATGCCGAGGCTTTTTGCCACCGCACGCGCCGTGCGCTCGTTGTCTCCCGTCGCCATGATGATCTTCAGGCCGCTGTCATGCAGCGCCTTGATGGCGGCTGATGTCGTCGGCTTGATCCGGTCGGCAACGGCGACGAGACCGGCAAGCGCGCCATCCAATACCACGAACATCACCGTCTTGCCCTCGCGGCGCAGGGCTTCGGTCTTCTCGGCAAGCGCCGACGGATCGATGCCGAGATCGGCGAGCATCGCCGCATTGCCGAGCGCTATGTTTGTGTCGCCGGCGAGGCCCTGAACACCTTTGCCGGTCTTCGCCTCGAAACCGGTGATCTCGACGAAGGCGACACCGCGCTCTTCGGCGCCGGAAACGATCGCGTCGGCCAGCGGATGTTCGGAGCCGCGCTCCAGGCTTGCCGCCAGCGACAGCAGCCGGGTTTCCTCGATTCCGCCGAAAGCGACGATGTCGGTAAGCTTCGGCTTTCCCTCGGTCAGTGTACCGGTCTTGTCGACGATCAGCGTATCGACCTTGGAAAAACGCTCCAGCACTTCGGCGTCCTTGATCAGCACGCCTTCCCCAGCGCCGCGTCCTGTGGCGATCATGATCGACATCGGCGTCGCAAGACCGAGCGCGCAGGGGCAGGCGATGATCAGAACGGCGACGGCGGCAAGCAGGCCATTCGCCAAGCTTGGCTCCGGACCGATCGCTGCCCAGACGATAAAGGCAAGGATGGCCGCGGCAACGACCGCCGGCACGAACAAGGCCGACACCCGGTCGACCGCACCCTGGATCGGCGCCCGCGAGCGTTGCGCCTTGGCGACCATGTCGACGATGCGCGACAACACCATGTCGGCGCCGACCTTCTCGGCCGACATGACGAGAGAGCCGTTCTTGTTGATCGTGCCGCCAGTCAGCGCATCGCCCGTCGATTTCTCGATGGGCAAGGGTTCGCCTGAGATCATCGATTCGTCGACGGTCGACTGGCCCTCGAGGACGGAGCCGTCCACCGGAACCCGCTCGCCGGGGCGCACCCGCAGCCGGTCGCCGGTCTGGATTTGCTCGACCGGCACGTCGCTCTCGCCGCCATCGGCATCGATACGCCGCGCCGTCTTCGGCGCAAGGTCGAGCAAAGCGCGGATGGCCGAGCCGGTGCGTTCGCGTGCTTTCAGTTCCAGCACCTGGCCGACGAAAACCAGGGCGACGATGACGGCCGCCGCCTCGAAATAGACGGGCACAGCCGCGCCATGGCCACGAAAGCTCATCGGGAAAATGCCGGGCGCAAGCGTGGCGACGAGGCTGTAGACATAGGCGGTGCCGACGCCGAGACCGATCAGCGTCCACATGTTCGGGCTATGGTTGACGAGCGAGGCCCATGCGCGGCGGAAGAAGGGGAGGGCCGCCCAAAGCACGACCGGCGTTGCCAGCAGCAGTTCGACATAGGTCGCCTGCGGTTCGCCGATCATTTCCCGGAGCTGCAGGCCGAGCATCGGACCCATGCCGAGGGCGAGCAGCGGCACGGCCAGGATGGCGCTGACCCAAAGCCGTCTGACGAAATCGACAAGTTCCGGACTTGGACCTTCGTCGGCCGGAGGAATGCCTGCCGGCTCCAGCGCCATGCCGCATTTCGGGCAGTCGCCGGGGCGATCGCTGATGACCTCCGGATGCATCGGGCAGGTATAGAGCGTGCCTTTCGGTGCCGGCTTTGCCGGAGGGCGTTTGCCGTCGCGATAGACTGGGGGATCGGCTTCGAACTTTGTCTGGCAGCCGGCCGAGCAGAAGTAGTATTTCTCACCCTCGACTTTCAGAAAATGTTTTGCCGTCGAACGATCGACGTCCATGCCGCAAACCGGATCTTTCGCGGTCAGGTAATCCTGCGGCGCAGCTGCAAACTTCGTCCGGCAGCCTTCGGAGCAGAAATGATAGAGGCGGCCCGCATGATCAAGCGAGGGTTTGCCGGCCTCTGGATCGACGGTCATACCACAGACGGCGTCACGAACCGGCGCGGGGGTAGTCGGGCTATGGCCGCAACAGCTGTGATCGCCGTTATGGGCGTTGCCGTGATGATGGTCGTGATCGTGTTTGATATTCATTGCCATCTCCTATGCCCGAGGGGCAGTTGGAGAGGCTTATCCACCTTCCAGCGACTGGAAGGTCAAGCGCTAATTTTGACGGAGATGATTTTTGTCTGCAGCCCGATCCTCAGATCGGGCTGATCAACCCGACCGGCTGGCTGCCGAGCAGGGCGGCGACCGAGATGCTGCCGCCGGGTTCGATCGTCTTTCCGGTCACCAGATCCGCCTTCAGCCCGTGAAGAGGGGAGGGGACGGCGATCGCCGTATCCTCCCAAAATTCCGGGCCGGCAAACAGCACGCCCGGGTCGAGCCAGCCGAACATCAGCCGGGGTGCGGCGACGATGGCAAAATCACTGGCATGCACCCGGGCAAAAGCCAGCACATGATCGCGCCGGCTGCCCGTCACCTTCAGCGGCAGATAGTCGCCTCTTATAAAGAGGTCCGGATGCCGCTGGCGCAGCTGCAGGCCGATCCCGACGATGCGCTGCTTTAACGCCGCCGCCTGTAGCTTGGCGATCGGTCCGGCTTCATCAAGCCAGGCGGTCAGCCGTGCATGATCGACCAGGCGTCGGTTGTCGGGATCGACAAGACTGAAATCGAAGCCTTCCGTGCCCTGGTAGATGTCGGGAATGCCCGGCGCCGTCAGCTTGAGCAGCGTCTGCGACAGGCTGTTGAGGTAGCCGGCTGCGATGAAGGGCTGCAGCACCCTTTCGAAATCCTCAAGGAAGGCGTCATTCTCGGGCGACACCAGCGCCGCTGCATAGGTCGTCACCGCTTCTTCGTAAGCGGAATCCTGTTCCACCCAATCAGTGTGGAGTTTCGCCTCGCGCACTGCCTTGACCGCGTAATCGGTCAAGCGCTGACGAAGCTCTTCCATCTGTCCTCTGTCGAAATCTTCCGGCCAGATGCCGGCCAGCGCCTGATAGAGCATCCATTCGATATTCGGCTCCGGCGCTACGCCATCCGGCAGGTCCTTCAGCCACGGCCGGTTCATCTCACGCCAGCGCGCCAGCGCCTGCACGAACACATCCGCGCCCTCGCTCAGCGCATAGAGCCTTGCGCGCGCATCCTCGCCGCGTTTGGTATCGTGGGTGGCGGTTGCCGACAGCCCGTGCGGCTGCAGCCGCGCCCGCTCGGCCATGCGACGATGGAATCCGTCCGGACCGTCGGGCGCCTTGCCGGGTTCGCTGCCGACCTCGTTGGCGGCAAGCAACCTGTTATAGCGGTAAAATAGCGTATCCTCCGTCGCCTTCGCCATCACAGGCCCGCTCAACTGCTGGAAGCGGATACGGAATTCGTGGGCTGGATCACCGTCGACCTTGCCTTCGAGAAGCTTCAGCACATGGTCGAGGGCGCGACGATCATCGAGCTCTGCCATGGCTTGCGATGCGGTCGCGGCAAGGACGGCTGAATCCTGCCAGGCGAGCGGGCCGCCATCGCCATAGGTGCGGTAGACGGGAAAGGCGATCAGCAGTTCGCTGAGCGCCTTGGCGATCTCGTCTCTGTTTATCTGGGGGAAGACCCCTGCCGCGATCGATACCAGCCTGCCGGTCTCGCCGGCGAAATTGCGCTCGACCATCTGTCGCTTGGCAAGCCGCCGGCCCTCCTCGAGATCGCCTGTCTCTCGGGCGACGCCACGATAGGCATCGTCCAATCTGCGCAGGCCGCCGCCGTCGACGAAGAGTTCGCTCAGCGCCGCGATGAATTCATATCCGGTGGTGCCCGCCACCGGCCAGCTTTCCGGCAGGACCTCGCCAGCCCCAAGGATCTTTTCCACGACGATATAGGTATCGGGCCCGACCGCTTCCCGCAGCCGGTCGAGATAGGCCTTGGGTTCGGCGAGCCCGTCGACATGGTCGATGCGCAGCCCCTGCACCTTGCCGTGGCGCACCAGCTCGATCGTCAGGCAATGCATGTCCTCGAACACCGGGGGATTTTCGGCGCGGGTACCGACCAGTCCGGTGACCTCGAAAAAACGGCGATAGCTCAGATGCCGTGCCGCTTCATGCCAATGGGTGAGCCGCCAGTGCTGTCCCTCATGCAGGCTTTTAAGGAAATCGCGGTCGGACGAGACGTCGTCGAGTTTTTGCCGGAGGATCGCCCGATCGCCGCCTTCGAAGAGGATGTCGCGCATCGCCCGGGCGAGGTTCTCGCCGGAGGTGACCTCCGCAGCCTCTGCCATTCTCGTTGCCACCGGATCGTCGAGCCGGTTTGCGATCGCGCCGTAACAGCTGGGGTTGAGCGGCAACAGCGTCTCGAAATAACCGAAGGCGAAGGTGCCATGCGTTTCGTCCAGCGTAATGCGCAGCTCGCCATCAGCGAGCGCGCGCTCGAAATCCTGGCCGAGCTGCGGCAGGGTCAGCGGCTCGCTCCAGTCGATGTCGAAGTGGCCCGCATAGGCGCTTTGATGGCCGAATGCCAGTACGTCGCGCCACCAGCCGTTTTCCGGCGAAGCGGCCATGTGGTTCGGGACGATGTCGAGGATCAGTCCCATGCCGGCCGAAGCGAGGCTCTCCGTCAGCCGGTCGAACCCCGCGCGGCCGCCGAGCGCCGGGTCGATCTCGTTGGCGTCGGTGACGTCATAACCGTGGGTGGAGCCGCTGACGGCGGTGAAGATTGGCGAGGCGTAGAGATGGCTGATGCCGAGCGTCTTGAGATAGGGAACGAGGTCGCAGACGCGATCGAAGGTCATGCCGTTGCGGAATTGTATCCGGTAGGTCGCGGTCGGAAGTGTCATGAGGCCGTCTGACGTTGGAGGGAGACCCTTTCCAACGGTTGTAGTCGGGTTTTGGTTCCTTCAGTCGATGAAAACGCCCACACTTGCGGCGCGTCCGGCCGAGTCGATGACGGTCAATTTCGAGTAGCCGCCGCCATCGGGCAGCCATTGCTGGGTGCGCCGGCGGGAGAGGTCGGGCAGCGGCCTGCCATTGGCAAGCCAGCGGAAGGGCGCGCGGCCGCCCTGCAGCTTCAGCATGAGCGGCGACAGCGCGCCGGCGCCGGCGCCGAGATCGATATGGGCGCCCTCGGGCGGATAGACGATCTGAGGGGCGGCCTCGCGGCCGGAGGCGACCAGCAGGCCACTGGCATTGAACGCGAAACGCCGCTGGCTGATCGGCAGTTCGGACTGGGCGATGCGCACCGCCCCGGCCGGCGGGCGGGGCAAGGGCGTCGTCGCGATGCCGGATTTGGCGAAACCCTCAAACAGGATGGGTGCTGCGGTGCCATAGCCGGTCAGTCCCGGCACGGCGCTGTTATCCGGCCGTCCGACCCAGACGCCGAGCACATAACGCCCGTCATAGCCGACCGACCAGGCGTCGCGATAACCGTAACTGGTGCCGGTCTTGTAGGCGATGCCGCGCTGCGGTGCGCCGGCGGGGGGAATGACGCCGGAGAGAATATCGGCGACGTTCCAGACCGCGACCGGCTCCAACAGCGGTTCGCCGTCGAGCTTGCCCGGTGCGCCGGTGACACCGTCGCCGAGCCTTGCCGGCTGGCCGCGATTGGCGAGCGCGGTATAGAGCTGCACCAGATCTTTCAGCGTGAGACCGACGCCGCCAAGACCGATCGCCAGTCCCGGCGTCTCGTTCGGCGGCAGGGCCGGGCGCACCTCGGCGCGGCGGAAGCGGACCAGCAGCCGCGACGGCCCGACGGCGTCGAGCAGCTTGACGGCCGGCACATTCAAGGAGAGTTGCAAGGCCTCGCGCACGGTGACGTCGCCCTGATAGCTCATGTCGAAATTGCGTGGCCGGTAGCCGAAGAAATCAGCCGGCCGGTCCTCGATGATCGTCTCCTGGGAGACGAGGCCCTGCTCGAAGGCGAGCCCGTAGATGAAGGGCTTCAGCGTCGAGCCCGGCGAGCGGTTGACGCGCGTCATGTCGATCCAGCCGGAGCGGCTGGCGTCGAAATAATCGGCCGAGCCGACCTCGCCGACGATCGCGCCCGTCTGGGCATCGGCCATCACCATGGCCAGCGACAGTTTTGGCCCGAGCTTCATCGCCGCTGCCCGGGCGACCGATTCCAGCCCCTGCTGCACCTGTTTCTTCAGCGTCGTCTGGTGCTTGAGGACTGCCGGCTCCTTGCGCAGTGCTGCTTCGGCGACATGAGCGGCCAGCGCCGGCAATTGCATGCGTCGCATGGGGACAGCGACACCCTCGGCTCGCTCCGCCTCGCCGTCGCCGACGGCCTCAGCCACGGCGACGCGCTCAAGCACACGCTTGCGCGCCTCTTGCGACGCCTTCAGATTGCGGTCCGGCCGGCGCCGTTCGGGCAATTGCGGCAGGGCGACGAGCAGGGCTGCCTCGGCGACCGTCAGGCGGCGCGGCTCCTTGCCGAAATAGGCAAGACTTGCGGCGCGCACGCCTTCCAGATTGCCGCCGTAAGGCGCATGCGTCAGATAAAGATCGAGGATCTGTTCCTTCGACAGCCGCCGCTCGATCTGCACGGCACGCGCGAGCTGCAGCAGTTTTGCCGAAAGCGAGCGTCCCGCCCGCGGCTCGATCAGCCGCGCCACCTGCATCGAAAGCGTCGAGGCGCCGGAAACGATGCGGCCGTTGCGGACGAATTGCGTGGCTGCCCGCCCGAGCGCCCAGGCATCGACGCCATTGTGATCGTAGAAACGCTGATCCTCATAGGCAATCAGCATGCGCAGGAACTGTGGATCGACGTCGGCAACCGTCGTCTTCAGCCGCCAGCGGCCTTCCGTCGTTGCAAAGGCGCGCAGCAACTGGCCGTCGGCATCGAGCACCTCGGCGGAAACCACGTCCGCTCTATCCAACGGCGGCGGAAAAGCCTTGTCGGCGGCGTCGAGCGCAAGAAGAGCCGCGCCGGCAAGGAGGATGCCGGCGACGGACCCGATCGCAAACTTGTGCCACAGCCTCATTCTTGTGCTGCCACGACCTCCATCTTGCCGGTCGCCGTGCGGGCCGAAAGCTCCGGCCGGTACATGTCCTCGACGCTTGCGGCCGGATGGTCGTAGATGCCAGGGGTGACGGCGCGCACGACATAGGCGACGTTGAATTCGCGCTCGTCGCCCTGAGCGCGGTTGAAGGCGGCGACGAAACGGTCGTAGCGGAATTCGGTATGGGCGGCGGAAATTTCGCCGATCCAGTCGAAATTCGTCATCTGGGCGCTGTCGACGAGGTTCGGATTGTCGATCTCGAAGCCGGCCGGCAGAAGGTCGGTGACGACGATGCGCGACGGCCAGTCGTTGCTTTCGCGCACATGGATGACGACGACATAGCGTTCGTTCTGCTGGGCTTCGCTGACATTCGCCTCCTCGCCGTCGAGCGTGTAATAGCTGCGCTCGATAAGGAAGCCGTCGCCGCCGGCCGGCAACGGCACGGTCGGTGCGGCAACGGTGGTAACAACCGCCGATACCGGGTCGCTCGTCTGGTTGGTCAAGGTCAGCGGATGGTCGGTGAGCGCATCGCCGGTCATCCGGGCCATATAGGCGCCGGTGTGGGCGGCGCCGTTGACGTCGACCTTCAACCCGTCGTCACCGCCCTGGATGGCGCGTGCGGCAAGCAGCATCCAGGCCTCTTCCTGGGTGCTCTTGTATTTGCTGCGCTGCCATTCCTTGGCGACGGCCTTGGCGAGTTCCGGGACGACGGGCGGCACCGGCCGGCTTTCGGCAGCGAGCGCCAGGATCGCCGCGCCATCGCGCAGGATCGTGCCGTAGTCGGTGCGCGACAAGTTCACGCGTGAGACCATCGACTGCTCGGACATTTGCAGCGCGTCGAGGAAGATGTTCTTCGAGCGCTGGGCATCGCCATAAAGCGCCAGCGCGGCAGCGATATGCGCCTTGGCGAGCGGCGTCGGGAAGTCGTTGATCATCGTATCGGCATAGTAGCGCAGATCGCTGATCGCCGCCTTCTTGTTGCGGGCAAGGACATAGATGGCATAGGCGATCTGATCGCCCTGGCCCTTGATGTCGGTTGTGTAGGACAGGGTGTTCTGCAGGTTTTCCAGCGCCTGCACGAAGGCCCTTTCCGGCACGTCATATTTCATTTCGCGGGCCCGCGTCAGGAAGTCGGTGACGTAGGAATCGAGCCAGACATCGCCCGAATCCGGTCCCCAGAGGCCGAAGCTGCCGACCGAGGCCTGGTAGGAGAGCACGCGGTAGATCGCATCCTGGACGCGCTTGTGCACGTCGTCGTCATTTTCGATGCCGGCCTGCTTCGCCACTTCGGCGAGGTAGAGCAGCGGCAGCGCCCGGCTGATGGTCTGCTCGGCGCAGCCCAGGGGATAACGGTCGAGCGTCATCAGCAGTGCCGGGATGTCGAAGGCGGCCGAACGGGTGACGTTGACGCTGATCGAAGCACCCGGCAGGACGCTGTCGGCAAGCAGGTTCTTATCGACGGTGAGCTTTGCTCCGGGCTTCAGCGCCAGCACCCTGCGTTCGGTGATCGGCAGGGATGACGGGCGCACCGGCACGTCGACGGTCTGGTCGAGCGAAAGGCCGGAGGCGTCGGAGAGGTTGATCGAGACGCTGCCGGCGCCCGGCTGTTTGCCGATGAGCGAAAGCGTCAGCGCGGACTTGGCGCCGGCCTCCAGCCGGATCGTCTGGTCGGCAGAGGCTTGGTCGATGCCGACCGCATCATTGCCGGTCAGCTGCAGCTTGTAGTCGCCGGCCGGCGCATCGGTATTGGCGATGTCGAGGCGCAGATTGGCCTTGTCGCCGGGGGCGAGGAATTTCGGCAAGCTCGCGGTGACGACGACCGGATCGCGGATGATGACGTCCTTGACGCCGTGCCCGACACCGGTCTTCGACCAGGCAACCGCCATGACGCGCGCCGTGCCGTTGAATTGCGGAATGTCGAAGGAGATATTGGCCTTGCCTTCGGCGTCGAGCTTCACCGGCCCGGAGAAGAAGGCGACGAGCTTCTGTGTCGGCGGGCTTGCCTGCAGCGCAATGGCACCGCCGTCGCCACCGGTCCTGAGCTTGCCGGTCGCACCCAGCGAGCCGTCGATCAGCCGGCCATAGAGGTCGCGGATTTCAAGGCCGAGCTGCCGCTGGCCGAAATACCAGTCTTCCGGGTTCGGCGGCTCGTAACGTGTCAGGTTGAGAATGCCGACATCGACGGCGGCAACCGTGACATAGGCATCCTCGTTGGCGCCGGCACCGGCCACCTGCAGGCCGATGTTCAACGGTCCGCGCGGCAGCATCTTTTCCGGCGTGTCGAGCTTGACTTGCAGCGCCCGCTGTTCGGGATCGACCTTCAGCCATTTGATGCCGATCGAACGCATCGGCATGTGGCTGTCCTGGGCGTCGCCGGGGCGGAAGAGCGTCGCGGTCACATAAGCGCCGGCACCCCAGTCTGCGGTGACGGGGATGTCGACCTCGCCGCCGGTCTCGCCCATCGTCGCATTTTGCACGGCAACCAGCTTTTCGGTTCCGGCCATGACCATCAGCTCGCCGCCATAGCGCGAGGTGATTTTCAGCTTGGCGGTGTCGCCCACGTTGTAGCTGTCCTTGTCGAGGGCGATTTCCAGCCCATCCGGTGTTTCGGTCGAGGTCGAGGCCACGAACCAGCCGGCGTCGAATTCGACGCTGGAGGTCGGGCCGTCGGCATCCGAGCTTTCCACTTCGAGGCGATAGCGGCCCAATTTCACCGGCACGGAGATCTTGCCGCCGTCCGTCGTCGCGTCGACGCTGCCATTGGCGATCTGCTCGGCGGTGTAGACCGGCTCGTATTTCCATGCCGTCCCCTCGCGATACCATTGGTACTCGCGGTTGAGGCTGTAGAATTTCCAGCGCAGGCCCTTGGTCTCCTGCTTCTGTCCCTCGGCATTGACGCCGATCACCGTGAAGTTGGCGATGGCGTTCTCAGGCAGATCGTCGGAAAATTCCGGCTTGATGCCGATCGAAGCGCCCTGATTCTTCACCGGAATGGTCAGCGAACGCTCGATGGCGCGGCCGCCGGCCTCCTGCATGCTGATATAGACGGTGGCGTTGAGCAGTTGCGTCGTTGCCGGCAGCTCGCTGACGGTGAGATCGGTCGAGGCTTCGCCGTTCTCGTCGAGTTCCGGCAGGCCGTCGATCGGCAGGCGCGAATCCTCGCTCGCCTCCTCGTCGGCGAGGCCGAAGAGGAAGCCCTTATAGGCGGCGCTCTCGCGCGTCGGCTTGACGACGACATTGCCCTCGAGCGTCAGGCCGGCGGCCGGGGCGCCATAGAGATATTTGCCGAAAACATTAATCTTCGCGGGCATATCCGGGCCGATTTCCTTGGCCTCGGTCTTGATCTCCAGGTCGGTGCGATCCGGCACGAAATCGTCGACCAGGAAACTCTTGCTGGCGATCGCACTGCCCTTGGGATCGGTGTAGATGTTCATCGTCCAGGTGCCGCGCATGGCGTTTTCCTGGGTCGGGAAATCGACGCTGTAACCGCCGAGATTGCTGGTCTGGCTGACGATCCGCCGGTCTTCGACACCGTCGGGGCGGCTGAAGATGAAAGTCAGCGGCAGGTTCTCGATGGCGTTGCCATCGGTGTCGCGGGCGAGCGCCTGTGCATGCACCGTTTCGCCGGCGCGATAGATGCCGCGTTCGGTAAAGGTCAAGACGTCGATCGCGCCGGGTGCGGCGCGGCCGGTCACGCCGCGGTCGGAGAGATCGAAGCCGGCCCGCGTCATGTCGAGGAAAACGTAGTCCGACGTGCCGTTCCTGGCGGTAATGACGGCGGGTGTCAGCGCCGCCGTGCCGCGGATCAGGCCGGCGGTGAAGGTGGCGCGGCCGTTTTCGTCGGTCTTGGCGGTGCCGAGCACTTCATTGTTCTTGGCAAGCAGCTGCAGCTCGACGCCTGATATCGGCTTTGCCGAGGCAAGCGAACGGGTGAAGACGTTGAGCCCGTCCGTGCCGGCATAGGTGGTGATGCCGATATCGGAGACGAGGAACCATTGCGTCGCCTGCGAGTCCCACTCCTGCGCCGGGCCATTCGGCCCCGTTGCGGTCATCACGTAGACTCCGGGCTTGCGCTCGGGCAGCGCCTCATCGACGGGGAAGCTGGTGACGATGTCCTTGTTGAGCTCGTCGGCGATCTCGATCGAACCCTGCCAGACGAGTTCGCCGTTCTGATCCTGGATGTTCTGGGCGCTGTAGCCGTCGAGCTGGGTCAGGAATTGCGAGTTGGTCAACAGCGGCGCGATGGCGCGATCGCCGATGCGGTAGAGTTTGAGGTTGGCAGACGTCATGTTGACCGAGACGATCGGAATGCCGCGGCGCGCCGTCGAGGGCAGCACGAAGCTGTCGCCGGTGAAACGCACTATCTGGCTGCGGTCCTTGATATAGACGTCGATGCTGACGGGCGCTTCGAGCGCCTCGTCGACGGATGACGGCAGGCCGGTGCGGAAGCCGAGCTTGTAGGTTTCGCCATGCGTCAGCCCCTCGACGCAGATCTGCTTGTCCTTGGTTTCCAGCGCCTTGGGCGCCGCACCGTTCAGCGTCACGAAGGGCGTATAGTCGGTGGTCTTGATGAGAGCTTCGGAGAAGGTGACGCAGGCGCGCGGCGTGGCGCTGTCGGCGTCGACCGTGTGTTCGGTGATGCGGAAGCCCTGCGTCGCCTTCAGCTGCAGGTAGGCCGCCTGCACATCCTCGGAGGCAACCAGCGCCAGGCTCGCCTTGTAGGCGTCGAGCGCCGGGCGGTAATTGGCGTTTCGGTCCAGGGCGTCGGCGAGGACGGCGAGCGCTTCGGCGCGCTTGGGCTTGGTGCGCGTCAGCTCGTAGCCGTTCAGCGCGTCGAGCACGGCCTGACCGCTCGTGCCACTCTCGGCGCTGCCGAGCGAAGCTGCGGCGCGGGCGGTTTCGAGCCAGAGATCGGCGTCGTCAGGGGTGATCGACAGCGCGCCATGGAAGGACTTCAGCGCGTCGGCCAGATTGTTGCCGGTGAGGTCGATGCGGGCATTGGCCGTCAGGCTGTCGGCGCCCTGGCCCTGCTGGTCGTCGGCAAGCGCCAGATTGTCCTTGAAGTCGCGGGCTTGCTGGATGAGGTCGTTCGACAGGAAGGTCAGGCGCGGCGCAGCACCGAGATCCTGCTCCTTCTGGCCGGTCGTCTCGACAATCTTGCCGGCGATGGCGCCGGGGAAGGCGTTCATCGTCTTGAAATCGGATTTCAGGAAGCACCATTTCACCTTGGGATTGTAGGTGAAGGCCTTGCAGCTCTTGTCGCCGATGCACGAGGTCTTGCACTGATCGAGTGAGACGTTCTGCTCGGTGCGAAGATCGAAGCCGAAGAAATCGGCGTCCTTGATCGTCTGGATGTCGCGCTTGGTCTCCGCAGCGGCGGCGGGAAAACTGACGGCGATCGTGGAAAAAAATGCGATTGTCGCGAAAGCAAAGAACGAGCGCACGGACATAGGTTCCCCCCGGAAATGCAGGCTCTGACCGGCGGGCACTCTCCTCACTCCTCGCGAGATTGTCAACTCAGGTTGCATGCTGTTTCATCTTCACACAGGCGCTTTCGTCTGCCTGTCACATCGGCGTGAGTGATCGGGTTGTGATTTGCGCCTTTTGCAAGGATGAGCAAGGATTTGGGCGCCATCGCAGGAGGTAGCGCCATGTCCATATTTTCTCACCGCAGGAGCCTTGCCGGGCTCCTAGCCGCCACCATTGTCTCGCTCGGTGCGTGTGCCGCAAGTGCGGCTGAAGATGCCGTCGTCATTCCGCCGCCGGCCGTTGACGAGGCTGCCCGGCCGGGCACCGAGAGCGCGATTTTCGCCGGCGGTTGTTTCTGGGGTGTCCAGGGCGTCTTCCAGCACGTCAAGGGCGTCCAGAGCGCCGTCTCCGGCTATGCCGGCGGTGAGGCTGGGACGGCCCAGTACGAGACCGTCAGCACCGGCTCGACAGGTCACGCCGAAGCCGTCGAGGTGAAGTTCGATCCGAAACAAGTGAGCTACGGCAAATTGCTGCAGATCTTCTTCTCGGTGGCGCACAACCCGACGCAGCTGAATTTCCAGGGCCCGGATCAGGGAACGCAGTATCGTTCGGCGCTATTCGTCGCCGACCCCGAGCAGCGCAAGGTCGCCGAGCGCTATATCACTCAGCTCGACAAGGCGCATGTCTTCGCCCAGCCGATCGTCACCAGGGTCTCCGACACCACCGGCTTTTATTCCGCCGAGGCCTATCATCAGGATTTTCTGACGCTCAATCCGACCTACCCCTATATCGTCTACAACGACCTGCCGAAAATCGAGAATCTGAAGTCGCTGTTTCCCGCCGATTACCGCAGCCAGCCGGTCCTCGTCAGGAAGGCCAAGGGGTGATTAACCCTCAGGGGATGATGTCGATAGGCGTGTGATTGGGAACGCGGGCCCAGATATCGCGCATCTCCGCATTGGTGACGGCAATACAGCCATCCGTCCAATCCCATAGCTGATGGGCTTCCTGGAACAGGCCCCAGCCATTGGGAAGCCCGTGGATCATGATATTGCCGCCGGGCGGAAAGCCGTTGGATCCGGCGTTGCGTCGGTCATCCGGGTTCGGATAGGAAATGTGGAGGCTGAGATGCGCCATGGACTTGGGATTTCGCCAGTCGATCTCATAGCGCCCTTCCGGCGTTTTTTCGTCACCTTCCTGTTGCTTGGGACCGGCATCGGCAGCCTGCCCCAGTGAAATCCGATATGTCGAGATCGGAACATCCCCTTTGAGAAGGACCATGCGGCGTTCGGATTTATAAACACGGATGAGGTCGGCCTGTTGCGCGAGCGGCGCATCCGGAGGTGGCGAGCCCGAGCCGATCCTGGCCATCAATTTGGTATAGGCGAAAAGGCTGACCACGACCGTGGCCAAGACGATAAGTTTGGTTTTCAACGTGAGCCTCGATCTTCATGCCAACGGAATAATCATATCGTGTCATCGTGCCTTCATCCAGAAGGTGCGCGCTTGAGATTGAGCACAATTTAGCGCCCGTTTTTGCTTCGCCGGCTTTCTTGTTAAGAATCTATCAACGTTAACAATATCTTAAATATCAAAAATCGCGTTCCACCGCGGAACATATCTTCAAGTTGGCCGTTTCAGCAGGGAGTTTCGTGCAGGGACAGCTGCCGGAGCGGATACCTCTTCCGAAGTATATGCGTAACAAGGGGACGTATCATGGCCACCAATGTCGTGCGGCGCTGGCAACGAGATGATCTCATGAGACAGAGAGTATTGATCGTCGAAGATGAATTCCTCATCGCCCTGGATCTCGGGGCGACGGTGGAAGATATGGGTATGCAGGTCGCAGGTCTTGCGAGTGATCGCGAACAGGCGCTGCGGCTGGCGCCGCTTGCCGATATCGCCTTCGTCGACGTCAATCTCGCCGACGGCCAGACCGGGCCCGAGATCGGCCGGCGGCTGGCAGAAGAACACGGCATTGCCGTCGTGTTCATGACCGGCAATCCCGAAGTTGTCGCTAATGGCGTCAAGGGCGCGGTCGGCGTGGTGCAGAAGCCGGTCATGCCTTCTGTCGTCCAGCAGCTGGTGAAATATCTTGCCGCGCGCCGCGTCGGCATGTTTGCGGTCGTGCCCTCGCAGATGACCGTCTTCGCCTGATTGAAAGGGCCTGATCGGGAGGCCTTATCCGCCCGCTATGGCCGCAAGCTGCGGCGGGCGACCGACCTTATCAGCCGCCGGCCCGCCATAGGCCTTGAGAAAGGTACGGACGGCATTGCGCGCCGCCTTATCAAGCTCTTCATCGGTGGGCGTTCCACCGAAAAGCGTCATCATCTGCAGGTCAGCATTGGCGAGCGCCACGAACTGCCGGGCGGCGACGTCGAAATCGTCGATGACGAGCGCGCCCTTATGAGCGACCCGCGCAAGAAGCGCGGAAAGGGCAGTGGTCAGCTTGCCCGGTCCCTGCTGGCGCCAGCTTTCGAACAGGTGCGGATATCGCTCACCCTCCGTCTGCACCAGCTTGCGCAGGAATTTTCCGTCGTGATTGCAGATGCAGTTCTTGTTGAGGCGCACGGCGAAGGCCGTCAGCCCGTCCTCCAGATTGTCGGCGTTCTCGGGAAAGCTCGCCAGCACCGAGAAGAGCATGGCGTTGGCGCGGTTCATGACGTCCTCGACGACGGCGACGAACAGCGTTTCCTTCTCGCGGTAGTGATTGTAGATCGTCTGGCGAGAGACACAGGCGACGGCGGCAATTTCGTCGATGCTGGCGCCGGCAAAACCCTGGCGGCAGAAGACGTCGGCGGCGGCATCGAGGATCGACATGCGCTTTGCGCATTGTCCGCGCTGCGTATGCCCCCCCATCCGGACTGCCGGTGTCATGCGATCTTTCATGAAGGCGAAGATAAGACGTCTTGACGATTTAGACAATGGCGTCTAGTTTACAGCCGTGTCCAAATTTGTTGACACTATTGGTTCCGTTGCTGAAGATATGAGCTCCCAACTTCGTCTTCGCGCGAACGATCATCATTGAACCCCAGAACATGATGCCGAAAAGTGTGAGGAGTTTTCGGGCGCCATCCTGTTCTAAGAGCACTGCGGCGGAGCGACGATTCGATGCTTCCGCTGCGCTTTTATGAAAGATCACCATTATGACGGCTTCCTTCTTTCGCATTGCTCTCATTCTTGGCCTTCTCTCGGCCATCGGCCCCTTCGCCATTGACATGTATCTGCCTGCGCTGCCGTCCATCGGCCAGGACTTGCATGCGGATAACAACGTCACCCAGCTGACGCTTCTCGCCTTCTTCATCTCCTTTGCCCTCGCCCAGCTCGTCTATGGTCCGCTTTCGGACATGTGGGGTCGCAAGCTGCCGCTCTATCTCGGCATCGGCGTCTTCGCGGTCGCCTCGATCGGCTGCGCACTTTCGACCGATATCGAAACGCTGATCGCCTTCCGTTTCGTCCAGGGCATCGGCGGTGCCGCCGGCATGGTCATTCCGCGCGCCATCGTCCGCGACATGCATACCGGCGTGCAGGCCGCGCGCCTGATGTCGCTGCTGATGCTGGTCTTCTCGATCTCGCCGATCCTGGCGCCGCTGACCGGCAGCGCCGTCATCGAATTCTACGGCTGGCGCGGGGTGTTCTGGGCGGTGATGATCGCCGCCTTCATCGGCCTCGTCCTGCTTGCCACCCAGCTTGACGAAACCCGCCCTGCCAAGGAGCGCAGCGGCAGCGGCCTCAAGAGCGCCATGGCGGCCTACCGGCTGCTGCTGGCCGACCGCAATTTCCTGACGCTGACCTTCATCGGCGGTCTCGGCATTTCGAGCTTTCTCGTCTATCTCGCCAACTCGCCCTTCGTGCTGATCCAGCACTACGGGCTGACGCCGACCGAATACAGCTTCGCCTTCTCGATCAACGCCGTGTCCTTCTTCGCGGTGTCGCAGGCGACCGGCTGGCTCGGCGAGCGTTTCGGCCTGGTGCGCGTCATGCGGATTGCGGTCAGCGCCTTTGCGCTAGCCATGGTTGTCATGGCGGTGGTGATGGCTTCAGGCTTCAACCAGCTGCCCGTCATGGCGACCTTCCTGTTCATCGGCTACGGCTTCCTCGGCCTCGTCATCCCGACCAGCGCCGTTCTTGCTCTCGAGGATCACGGCGCGATTGCCGGCACCGCCTCGTCGCTGATGGGCACGCTGCATTTCGTCATTGCCGCCGTCGCCATGGTGATATCGAGCCTTTTCTTCGACGGCACGGCCGTTCCGATGGCTGCCGGCATTGCGCTCTGCGCCTTCTTAGCCTTCGCGCTGACCCAGGCAACGATCGGCCGCCGCGCCGCCGTCGCCGCTGCCGAATAGTCAAGCACAGGCCGCACCCATCCCCCGGGTGCGGCCACCAATCAGGGTTGCGATACCGCAGAAAATACCTCGCGCGATTGAATATTGGCGGCCAGCACTATTTACGCCATGACGCAACATGATCATTCCGGAGGATACGCATGGTCGATGAGAAGCGGCTGATCTCGAAAATCACCTGGAAGCTGATGCCGTTTCTCGGCATCCTTTATCTCATCGCCTATATCGACCGGCAGAATGTCAGCTTTGCCAAACTGCAGATGGTCGATGCCTTGGGGATGAGCGAATATGCCTACGGCCTCGGCGCTTCGCTGTTCTTCATCGGCTATTTTCTCTTCGAGGTGCCGAGCAACCTCTTCCTCGAAAGGCTCGGCGCCCGTGTCTGGTTCGCCCGCATCCTGGTGTCCTGGGGCCTCGTCACCGTCGCGCTCGCCTTCACGCAGAACGCGACGATGTTCTATATCCTGCGCTTCCTGCTCGGCGTCTGCGAAGCCGGCTTCTTTCCAGGCGTGCTCTATCTGCTGACGCTATGGTTCCCCTCTGCCTATCGCGGCCGGATGGTCGGGCTTTTCATGATCTTCAGCGCCATCGCCAATGCCGTCGGCGCACCGCTCGGCGGCGTGCTGCTCGATCTCGATGGTCTTTACGGCCTTGCCGGCTGGGAGTGGGTCTTCCTGGCGACCGGTATTCCAGCCGTCATCGCCGGCATCGTCACCTTCTTCTATCTTCCCGGCCGGCCTGAAAACGCAAGTTTCCTGACTGGCGAGGAGAAGGACTGGCTTGAACGGAGGCTCGCATCGGAAAATGCCGGCATGGGCGAAAATGCCGGAAACGGCTTCAAGGCGCTGATCGACCCGCGCGTCCTGCTGATGGCGCTTTGCTATATCGCCTTTCCGCTCTCGGCCTATGGCCTGAGCTATTGGCTGCCGACCATCGTCCAGGCCTTCGGCGTCAGCAATACGGTGAACGGTTTCCTCAACATCATTCCCTGGCTGCTGGTTGCGGTCGCGCTCTATGCCGTTCCCACGATGGCCGACAAGGCCCAATCGAAGACGCCCTATATCGTCGTTCCGGCCTTGATCGGCGCCGCCTGCCTGCTGCTGTCGGCGCTGATCCCGAACCACGCCTTGCAATTCGCCTTCCTCTGCGTCGCCGCTGCCGGCATCTTCGCGCCGCAGCCGGTGTTCTGGAGCCTGCCCTCGCGTTTCCTCAAAGGGGCGGGTGCCGCTGCGGGGCTTGCCGCCATCAATTCGGTCGGAAATCTCGGCGGTTTCGTCGCCCAGAACGTCGTGCCCTGGATCAAGGAGGCGAGCGGCAGCACGACTGCGCCGATGTTCTTCCTCGCCGCCTGCCTTGCTGTCGGCGCTCTGCTGGTCTTCTTCGTCACGCGGCAACTGTCGAGCCGGGAGCCTCCGGCGGCGCCGAGCCGGGTGTGAGGGGAACTCAGCCCGTCAGCGTGAACGCGTCGCTTTCGCCAGGAACGAGTTCCAGCGGCCAGATCCGGCTGCGGGCTCCCTGCGGATAATGATCGGCATAGGCCGGCATGGTGGCAAGCAGGGTTTCGCCGAGCTGGGCGCCGAGATCGCGCAGCGACATGCGGAAGGAGGTCAGTGACGGCTGCAGGAAATGCGTGCGCGGCTCCTCGCGGAAACCGACGACGGCGAGGTCTCGGCCGGGAACGATGCCGGCCTCGGCAAGCCGCCGGTAAAGCCCGATCGCCATCAGTTCGTGGATCAGGATGATCGCCGTCGGCCGTTCTTCGATCATCAGCAGTTCGTGGCCAGCCTGATAACCGCCCTGTTCGCTCGACTTGACACGGATAACGAGGGCCGGGTCGAAGGCAATACCGTGGCGTTTCAGCGCCTGGCGGTAACTCTCGAGGAAGATATAGCCGAGATTGATGTCGGAGGAGGGGGCCGCCACCGCGATCCGCCGGTGGCCTTTTGCGACCAGCCGGTCGACGCCGCGCGCCGCCACGCCTTCGAAATCGAGATCCATCCAGGTATAGCTGCCGCCGGACGCGCTGCGGCCGAGCGCCACAAACGGGATTCGGACCTTTTCCAACAGCTCAATGCGTCGGTCGGTGCGTCGGGTCGCCGAGATGATCATCGCATCGACCAGGCGGCGCGCCACCATGCGCTTCAGATATTCGTGCGGATCCTCGTCATCGGGGCAGGGCAGCATGACCAGATCGAGCTTGTGACGGGAAAAGACGCTCTGCAGCCCGTCGGTGACGCCCAGGAAGAAGTCGTCGCTGTTTTCGACTGTCTCGCGGCTGACCTCGAGCATCAGCCCGATGACGTTGGTCATGCCCTGGCGGAGGCTGCGGCCCGATTGGTTGGCGACGTAACCAAGCTCCTCGGCGGCGGCGAGCACGCGCCGGCGCGTTTCTTCGTTGACGTCGGGCTTGCCGTTCAGCGCACGGGACACCGTCCCGATCGAAATGTCGAGATGCTCGGCGAGCTGGCGAATTCCCTTCATCTTTGTCGATCTTCCTCTCTGAAAGCGCCACGCGTCAGTGGCCCTTCTTGCCACAGGACAGCGCCTGCGAAAAGCCGTGGGTAGAGGTTACGGCTGGAAGCTCCGGCGCATGACCAGTTCGGGATGACTCGCTTGAGCGAAGTTCAGACTGTGCGTTGGTACCGCCCTTCGGTGAAGGCTGCCCCTCCTAACCTCTCCCCGTAAAAAACAGGCAGAGGGGACGTGCCCCGCGAGAGGTTAGTGGGGACGGAGAGGTCGCTGCACATACCCTTCGCCCCGTTGACGGGGAGAGCGACTGTCTTATTTGTCAAGCGTTTTGCCATGGTCGTCCGTCCCTGATGATGGCATTGAGGATGGTGAGCAGCTTGCGCATAGTTGCGACGGTTGCGACGATCTTGGGCTTGCCGGCCGCGACCAGACGGTCGCGGAAGGCCTTGAGGTCGGGGTTGTACCGACTGGCGACGAGGGCGGCCATGAACAGCACAGCCCGCACCTTGCCGCGGCCGCCGC